>NZ_JBQTCJ010000094.1:0-11217 GCF_052380005.1 Salinarimonas sp. NSM | reverse complement strand
CCCCGCGCCGTCGATCGCACGCCGGCCGCCCCGCCCCCGCGAGCCGTCATCGGCGCGGGCGCCCCGCTGCCGCCGCCGCGGATCGGCTCGTTCGCCGCCCCCGAGCCCCACGCCGGCGGTGCCTTCGATCCCGATGCGGTCGAGGCGCGCGTCGTCGTCGCGACCCTCGCGGATGGGCTCGACGCCGATGCCGGCGCGGCGCTCGCGGCCGAGAACGACCTCGTCCTCGTCGAGAGCATCGATCTCGCGCTCGTCGGCGCGCGTGTGCTGCGCCTGCGCATCGAGGACGCGCGCACCGTCGAGACCGTGCTCGCCGCCCTCGCCGGCGACGCACGGGTCGCGCTCGCCGGGCCGAACCGGATCTACCGCACGCAGGCGGGGGCGCAGTACGCGCTCGCCCGCCTCGGGCTCGACCCCGCCCCACCGGAGGCCGGGCGCGGCACGCTGATCGCGGTCATCGACACGGCGGCGGACCTCGCTCATCCCGAGCTCGCGGCCGCGCCGGTGCGGGCGGCGAGCGTCCTCGACGCGGCCGCGCCGGCGCCGATGGACCACGGCACGCAGGTCGTCGGGCTCATCGCCGGCGCCGGCCTGCTGCGCGGTGCCGCGCCGGCCGCCGACGTGCTCGCCATCGCGGCCTTCGACGCCGCTCCGGACGATGGTCTCCCCGCGAGCACCAGCTACCGCCTCCTGCGCGCGCTCGACCTCGCCGCGGGGGAGGGGGCGGGGGTGATCAACATGAGCTTCGCCGGCGGCGCCGACCCGCTGGTGGCACAGGCGCTCGACATACTGGGCGAGCGGGGCGTCGTGCTCGTCGCGGCGGCGGGCAACAACGGCGCGGGGGCGCCCCCGGCCTTCCCGGGGTCGCATCCGGCCGTCGTCGCCGTCACGGCGACGGACGAGGGCGACGCGCTCTGGGCGGCGGCGAACCGCGGCGCATACGTCGCCCTCGCCGCGCCGGGCGTTGATCTGCTCACGCCCGCCGCCGGCGGGCGCTACGCGCTCGGCTCGGGCACGTCGCTCGCCGCCGCCTACGTCTCCGCGGCCGCGGCGCTGGTGCTCGAGCGCGATCCGCGGGCGGGCGCCGACGCCGTCCGCGCCGCCCTCGCCGACGCCGCCGTCGACCTCGGCGAGACCGGCCGCGACCCCGCCTTCGGCCACGGTCTGGTCGCCCCGCTCGCGGCGGCGGAACGGCTGGCGGCGGATGGGGAGGTGGTGGTGGATGTCAGGTGAGGAGGGCATATGGTCAGAAGAGAAGCATCTCGGGGGAGGGTACGATGGAGGTTTGCGTGCGCGACGCGAAGGCGCAGCTGTCGCGCTTGATCGAAGCCGCGCTCGCCGGAGAGCGCGTCGTGATCCGCCGCGGGCGCGAGCCGGTCGTCGAGCTCGTCCCCATCGTCCGCGAGCGCTTCGAATTCGGCGTCCTGCCCGAGGTGGGGCCGGGCCCTGATTTCCTGGAGCCGATGAGCGAGGAGGAACTGGGCGGGTGGGAGGGCCGACGGTAGGGTAGGCGGTTCTCGGCCCGCACGCCTCGAACGAGGAGAGCGTCGTCGCTGCGGCGCGAGCCGCTCAGATCACGCGGGCACGCATGCCGAGCGCGGCGGCCGAGCCGGCCAGCTTCCTATCCAGCGTGAGAAGCTCGGCGCCCACGCGATCGGCGATCGCGAGGTGCAGCGCGTCGGCAGCGCGCAGCCCGAGAGCATCGCTCGCCACCAGGTCCGCTGCACGGCTGAAGTCGGCTGCTCTGACGCTGAGCCTGACGAAGCTGTCGAGGAGCAGTCGGTCGAATGCGTCGCTTGCCCGACGACGATCATCGATCCCGAGATAACCGGTTCGCGTCTTCATGGCGAGAGCCGATGCGAACTCCGTCACGACCCAGTCGCTGACGAGAAGTGCTCCGACGTCGATCTGCGCGATGTAATGTTGGATCCGCGCCGTGGCTGATTCCTTCGTGAGAGCGGCCACCACCACGGACGTGTCGAGATAGACGCTCAATACCGATCCCCGTCCCGCATCCGACGCACGACGCCTTCGGCGCTCTCCGGCATCTCGCGGGTGAGCGCGCGCAGCATCTGCAGGTCGACGGGCCTGCGTGCGCAGTCGGTCTCTTCCGGCGGCAACAGCCGCGCCACTGGCTCGCCGCCGTCGGTGATGGTCACGGCCTCGCCGGCTCGAGCGCGGGCGATCAGCTCGGCCAGTCGCTCACGGATTTCGTCCACGGTCACGTCCGGCATGAGGGCGGCTCCTTCGGCTCTCGCGCACGATGAGCCGCAACGATCGGCCGGTCAACGGCGCCTCACGCCGCCCCCGTCCGCAGCAGGTCGAGCACGTGCACCAGCCCCACCGGCCGCCCGTCGCGCACGACGACGAGGGCGGCGACCTTGCGGCTCTCGACCAGCTCGAGCGCCTCGCCGAGCAGCATGTCCGGGCCGATGGTGAGGGGGCGCTTCGTCATCACCTCGTCGACGGTGCGCGAGAGCAGGTCGTTGGCCATGTGGCGGCGCACGTCGCCGTCGGTGACGATGCCGAGCAGGCGGCCCTCGGCGTCGACCACGATGACGCAGCCGAAGCTCTTCTCGCTCTGCACGGCGAGCGCGGCGCTCATCGGTGTGCCGGTCGGCACGAGCGGTAGGCGCTCGCCGACGTGCATGATGTCCTTGGCGGTCTTCAGAAGCGCGCCGAGCTTGCCGCCGGGGTGGTAGAGGCGGAAGTCCTGCGCGGTGAAGCCGCGCGCCTCGAGCAGGGCCACCGCCAAGGCGTCGCCGAGCGCGAGCTGCATCGTCGTCGAGGTCGTGGGCGCGAGCCCGTTGGGGCAGGCCTCCTTGGCCTTGGGGAGCGCGAGGCAGATGTCTGCGGCGCGCCCCAGCGTCGAGTCGGCGTTCGCCGTGAAGGCGACGAGCGGGACGCCGTGGCGCTTGGCGTAGGCGATGAGGTCGGAGAGCTCCCCGGTCTCGCCGGACCAGGAGAGCGCGAGGATCGCGTCCTCACGCAGGATCATGCCGAGATCCCCGTGGCTCGCCTCGCCCGGGTGCACGAAGTAGGCGGGCGTGCCGGTGGAGGCGAGGGTCGCGGCGATCTTGCGCCCGACGTGGCCGGACTTGCCCATCCCCGAGACGATGACGCGGCCGGGCCGATCCTTGATCGTGGTCACCGCGGCGGCGAAGGCCGCGCCGAGGCCGTTCGCGAGTGCCTCCTCCAGCGCCGCGAGCCCCTCGCGCTCGACGGCGATAGTGCGCAGCGCGGGCGCGAGCAGATCGGCGCCGGCCGCCGGCGACGCGGCGGCGCTCATCGTGCGGCGGCCTCGCGCGAGATGCGCTCCTCGACGCGCCCCTTGGCGAGCGCGTCGAAGGCCATCAGCTCGGCCAGCAGATCCTCCATCTGCGCGAGCGGCACCATGTTCGGGCCGTCGGATGGCGCGCGTTCGGGGGCCTCGTGCGTCTCGATGAAGACGCCCGCGACGCCCACCGCCACCGCCGCGCGGGCCAGCACCGGCACGAACTCGCGCTGGCCGCCGGACGTCGTGCCCTGCCCGCCGGGCTGCTGCACGGAGTGCGTGGCGTCGAAGATCACCGGCGCGCCGGTCGCCGCCATGATGGGCAGCGCGCGCATGTCGGAGACCAGCGTGTTGTAGCCGAAGGACGCGCCGCGCTCGGTGGCGAGCACGTTGGGGTTCCCGGCGCCCACGACCTTGTCGATCACGTTCGCCATGTCCCAGGGCGCCAGGAACTGGCCCTTCTTGACGTTGACGACACGCCCCGTCTTCGCCGCCGCGACGAGGAGGTCCGTCTGGCGGCAGAGGAAGGCCGGGATCTGGAGGATGTCCACCGCGTCGGCGACGGGGGCGCACTGGCCGGCCTCGTGCACGTCGGTGAGGGTGGGCAGGCCCAGGCTCTCGCGGATCTCGGCGAAGATCGGCAGCGCGGCGGCGATCCCCATGCCGCGGGCGGAGCCCGCCGAGGTGCGGTTCGCCTTGTCGAAGGAGGACTTGTAGACGAGCCCGAGGCCGAGCCGGCCGCAGATCTCCTTCAACGCGGCCGCCGTCTCGAGGGCGTGCGCGCGGCTCTCCATGGCGCAGGGGCCGGCGATCAGCGCGAGCGGCAGGGCGTTGCCGAAGCGCACGGACCCGGCGGCGACGACGGGGGCGGGAGCGGGATGTGCCATGGCGCGGCTCTAGCCGGTTTCGCGGCGCCGGTCAAAGCGCCGTCGCGGCGCCCCGAACCCACCTGCCGCGCGCCTCAGATGGTCTGGTTGTAGGCGCCGACCTCGGGGCTCTCGCGCAGGATCGCGTCGATCGCGGCGAACATCTCCTCGAGACGCGCCCGCGAGACCGGGCTCTCCACCACGACCACGAGCTCGGGCTTGTTGGAGGAGGCGCGCACCAGGCCCCAGGTGCCGTCCTCGAGCGTCACGCGCACGCCGTTGACGGTGACGACGTCCGCGATCGGGGTGCCGGCGATCGGCTCGGACGCTTCGCGCATGGCCTGGATGCGGGCGGTCACGCGGGCGACGACGTCGTACTTCACCTCGTCGGGGCAGTGCGGCGACATCGTCGGCGAGCCCCAGGTCTTCGGCAGCGCGCCGTAGAGGTCGCTCATCGTGCGGCCCGGATTTCGGTCGAGCATCTCGAGCACGGCGATCGCCGTGACGAGCCCGTCGTCGTAGCCCCGCCCGACCGGCGCGCCGAAGAAGAAGTGGCCGGACTTCTCGAAGCCGGCGAGCGCGCCGAGCTGCTTCACGCGGGCCTTGATGTAGCTGTGGCCGGTCTTCCAGTAGTCCGTCGTCGCGCCGAGCCGCGCGAGCTCCGGGTCCGTCATGAACAGGCCCGTCGACTTCACGTCGACCACGAATCGGGCGTTCGGGTGCAGACCGGCCAGATCACGGGCGAGCATCACCCCGATCTTGTCTGCGAAGATCTCCGCGCCGGTCTCGTCGACGACGCCGCAGCGGTCCCCGTCCCCGTCGAAGCCCAGCCCCACGTCCGCGCCGGTGCGCCGGACCTCGTCGGCGAGGGCATGGAGCATGTCCATGTCCTCGGGGTTGGGGTTGTAGCGCGGGAAGGAATGGTCGAGCTCGCAGTCGAGGGGGATCACCTCGCAGCCCAGCCGCTCCAGCAGCCGTGGCGCGAAGGCGCCCGCGGTGCCGTTGCCGCAGGCGGCGACCACCTTGAGCCTGCGCGTGAGCGAGCGCCCGCGCGCGAGGTCGTCGAGATAGGCCTGCGCGAAGCCCTCCACGTAGTCGTAGGCACCGCCCGGCCGCGCCGGCGCCGCGCCGGACAGCACGATTTCCTTGAGGCGGCTCATCTCGTCGGGACCGAAGGTGAGGGGGCGGTCGAGCCCCATCTTCACGCCGGTCCAGCCGTTGTCGTTGTGGGAGGCGGTGACCATCGCCACGCAGGGGCAATCGAGCGCGAACTGCGCGAAATAAGCCATCGGCGACAGCGCGAGGCCGATGTCGCGCACGCGCATGCCGCCCGCCATCAACCCGGCGACGAGCGCGAGCTTGATCGAGGCGGAGTAGGACCGGAAGTCGTGGCCGACCACGATCTCGGGCGCGACCCCGCGCTCGTGCACGAGCTGCGCGATGCCGAGACCGAGCGCCTGCACGCCCATCAGGTTCAGCTCGGAGCCGAACAGCCAGCGCGCGTCGTACTCGCGAAAGCCCGTGGGCTTCACGAGCGGGGTCGTCTCGTAGGCGTAGGTGTTCGGCGCCAGCGCCGGCTGCGGGGTCGGGAGCATGGGTCGCGTCAGGTCCTGTTGTAGACGTCTTCCAGGCGCACGATGTCGTCCTCGCCGAGGTAGGAGCCGGACTGGACCTCGATCAGCTCGAGGGGGATCTTGCCGGGGTTCTCGAGGCGGTGGACGGCGCCGAGCGGGATGAAGGTCGATTCGTTCTCGTGAACGAGGGTCTTGGTCTCGCCCACCGTGACGAGGGCGGTGCCGCGCACCACGATCCAGTGCTCGGCGCGGTGGAAGTGCTTCTGCAGCGACAGCCGCCCGCCGGGCTTGACCACGATGCGCTTGACCTGGAAGCGCTCGCCGCGGTCGACGCCCTGGTAGGAGCCCCAGGGGCGGAACACTTCCGTATGGTCGTGCACCTCCGCGCGCCCGCGCCGCTCGAGCTCACGTACGAGGGCCTTGACGCTCTCGGGCTTCGAGCGATCGAACACCAGCGTGGCGTCGCGGGTCTGGATCACGGCGAGGTTCGAGACGCCGACGAGGCAGACGAGATCCTCGGCCCGCACGTAGTTGTCGCGGGCGTCGAGGAACACCGCCTCGCCGCGCTCGCCGAGATGAGCGGCGTTGCCCGTGCCGTCCTTCTCGGACAGCTCCCACACGGCATGCCAGGAGCCGACGTCCGACCAGCCCATCGACACGGGCGCGACCCGGGCGCGGTCGGTCTTCTCCATCACGGCGTAGTCGATCGACAGCGCCGTGGTGCGCGCGAAGGCGTCGGCGTCGAGCACGGTGAAGCCGAGATCGCGCGTGGCCCCCGCCACCGCCGCGCGGGCGGCCTCGACGCTGCCCGCGTCGAAGCGGGCGTACTCGTCGAGCAGCGTGTCGATGCGGAAGAGGAAATTGCCCGAGTTCCAGAGGTAGCCCGAGGACACGTAGTCCGCGGCGCGCGCGGCGTCGGGCTTCTCGACGAAGGCGTCCAGCGCGTGGACGCCTTCGTGGACGGTGGGCGCTCCGGGCTTGATGTAGCCGTATCCGGTCTCGGGCCGGTCCGGGCGGATGCCGAAGGTGACGATGGCGCCCTCGCGTGCCGCCGCGGAGGCCGCCCGCGACACGCTGCGGAAGGCCTCCTCGTCGCGCACCACGTGATCCGCGGCGAGCACCAGCATCAGGCCCTGCGGCTCCTGCGCCGCGAGGAAGGCCGCCCCCGCCGCGATCGCCGGGCCGGAATCGCGGCGCATCGGCTCGAGCAGGATCTCGCCCGCGACGCCGATCGCGGCGAGCTGGTCGGCGACCAGGTGGCGGTAGTCGTGGTTGGTGATCACGATCGGCGGGCCGAACAGCTCCGGGTCGGCCACGCGCAGGCAGGTATCCTGGAAGGTCGAGCGCGCTCCCAGCAGCTGGATGAACTGCTTGGGAGCGCCGGTGCGCGAGGCCGGCCACAGCCGCGTGCCGGCGCCGCCGGCCATGATCAAGGGGGTGATGCGCGCCATCTCGTCCTCCGTCCGGCCGCCGCCGCGCGGGCTCGCGTCGGGGAACCGCACGCATCGCTTTAGCGGACGCGGGCTTTCGGCGTGCTTAACACGGATGGGCCGGGCGTGCAGCCGCGGCGACCGGAGGAGGGGGCGTCTCGGCCGGGGCGCAGGCTCTCACGCGGCTCTCGGCAGCACCGCGCGGAAGGAGCGGTCGGGTGCGAAGTCCTCGTCGCCGGCGAGGCCGAGAAGCGCCGCCAGGCGCAGGCGGGCGCGGTGGACGCGGCTCTTGATCGTGCCGACGGCGACACCACAGATGCCGGCCGCCTCCTCGTAGCTCAGCCCCTCGGCGCCGACCAGGATCAGCGCCTCGCGCTGCTCCGGGCAGATCCGCGTCAGCGCCAGCCGGAAATCCTCGAGATCGAGCCGGGACTGCTGCGCCGGGAGCGTCGTCAGCCGCTCGCTGTAGATGCCGTCGACGTCCTCGACCTCGTGGCGACGCTTGCGGTGCTCGGAGAAGAAGAGGTTGCGCAGGATGGTGAACAGCCAGGCGCGCAGGTTGGTGCCCGGCTCGAAGCGATCGAGCTTGGCGAGCGCGCGCATGAGCGTGTCCTGGACGAGATCGTCCGCGCGGTCGGGGCTGCCGCACAGGGAGACGGCGTAGGCGCGCAGGTGTGGCGTGGTCGCGAGCAGGTCCGCGCGCAGGCCCTCCTCGACGGCGCGCGATGCCGGAGCGGCGTCGCCGGGCGTCTCGCGGCCGGAGGGGATGCGGCACCGATCGATCGAATTCGACATGGAGCGCGACCCTCCTCGGCCGTGGGGTGAGCCGGCCCACTATCGCGCGGCGCGTCCCCGCACGTTGCTGCCGATCGGTGGCGTTTCGTGACGAAGTGTAACGGCCGCGACCCTCGGAAAGTCGCGGGTGCCGCCGCCGGCGGGTTGCTGCTAGGCTCGCCCGCGAGCGGACCCGAGCAGAGATGAGCGCCTCGCAGCACATACTCGTCGTCGACGACGACCCCGGCATACGGCAGATGCTGACGGGCTACCTCGCGGACGAGGGCTTCCGCGTGAGCGCCGCGGAGGGCGGGGCTGCGATGCGGGCCGTGATGGAGACGGATCCGCCGGACCTCGTGCTCCTCGATCTCGTGCTGCCGGACGACGACGGGCTCATCCTCGCCCGTGAGCTGCGGCAGCGCTCCGATGTCGGCATCATCATGGTGACGGGCCGTGGCGACGTGGTCGACCGTGTGGTGGGGCTCGAGGTCGGCGCCGACGACTACATCGCCAAGCCCTTCCACCTCCGCGAGGTGCTCGCGCGCATCAAGACCGTGCTGCGCCGCCTCGCCCCGCGCGCGCCGCCGCCCGAGCCGGCGCAGGGCGCGCTGGTGCGGTTCCACGGCTTCACGCTGGATCCGGAATGCCGCCGCCTCCTCGCGCCGTCGGGCGAGGAGGTTCGGCTCACCGGCGGCGAGTACGCGCTCCTGACGGTATTCCTCGAGCACGCCGGGCGCGTGCTCGATCGCGACCGGCTCATGGACCTCACGCGCGGGCGCGACTGGGCCGCCTACGACCGGACGATCGACGCCCAGGTGGCGCGCCTGCGCAAGAAGATCGAGCCGCGGCCCAGGGTGCCGGAGCTGATCAAGTCCGTGCGCGGCGTCGGCTACGTCTTCGCCGGCCGCGTGACGCGCGAGCCGGTCGCCTCAGCCCGGTAGGCTCGAGGTGCAATCGGGGCAGACGCCGTGGCTGATCCGCACGTCCGACGAGCCGCCGGCCGCGTAGTACGCCTCCGGGGTGAGCCAGGACGCGAGCTCGTGCACGCCCGCATGCACCGCGTGGCAGAACGAGCACAGCGTCACGTGCGGTTTCTTCAGTGCCGCGCGCCGCGCCGCGAGCTGCGCCTCGACGTCGAAGAGGTCGATCGGCGGGCGCCGGGTGCTCGACAGGGCGGTGGAGTGGAACAGGAACCCCGCGTGACGCCCGTCTCGCTCGACGCGGGTGATCGCCATGCGCAGCTCCCGGCGCTCGTGCGGCGCGTCGCAGCGATAGGTGAACGCGACGTCGGCACGCTCGTAGCGCAGCGCCCTCATCCAGTCGCGGTAGCGTCGGGCCACGTCCTCGCCCTGGATGACGTCGAACAGGTTGCGGCCGACGACGGCCTGCGCGCCGAACTCCTCGCTGCCTCCGTTGCGTGCGAGCGAGGCGTCCCAGTTGCGTCCGCCGACGGCGACGATCGTGCCGTCGTCGGACGTCGCGTAGGCGACGCCTTCGAGCGCGGAGAGGATGCCGTCGGCGGCGAGGATGTCGGGGCGGGTGGTCGTCGTCACGGTAGCGGGCGTCGGGGCGAGGGCTCGGAGCCGGCGAGCGCCCGGCGCAGGACGCGGACGGGCTCGCAGCCAGTATAGGGCGTCTTCGGGATCGCGCCACCGCCGGCGGCGTCGTCCAGGTCTTTAATCCGCGCGCAGATGAGCACGGGCGCATGATCCGAACCCGGTCTCGAGCGTGACGATGCGCGCCGAAACGTGAGGAAGTGTGACGAGCGGGCATGGCCCACGGCACTCGGTCTCGAGAAAGGCTTTCTCTTCAGGGCGTTGGGTGCCATTCCGCGCCTGGCCCGGCCGACGCGGCCCAAGAGCGACACCCGCGGCCGGCCCCGCTAGAGTGCGGGCGACCCGCGAGGGCCGCGGTGCGCGCCCCCCGCGTCAGGAGAGGCGCCCCCGATGCCCGAGAGTCCCGACGGTCGCGACGACGCGCTCGCGGCCGCGTTCTGCGACTGCCCGGTCGAGCGGTTTCCCCCCGGTCGCGCCTTCGTCCGCGCCGGCGAGCCGGCTGTCGACGTGTTTCTCGTGGAAGCGGGCGTGGCGCGCCTCCAGCGGGCGCTGCGTAACGGGCGCCGGGCCGTCGACGGGTTTCTGTTTCCCGCAGACGTGGTCGGCCTCGCACGCGTCGACTCGTACGCCTTCACCGGCGAGGCCGTGGTGCCCCTCGCGCTGCGCCGCATGCCGCGGGCGCGGCTCTACGCGCTGGCGGCATCGGACCGTGCGCTGCAGGCGCCGATCGTCGCGCACCTGCGCGAGGAGATCGCGGGCGCGGGGATGCGGGATTTCGTCTCCCTCGCCAGGCCGCCCACGGAGCGGCTGGCGCGCTTCGTCGCGCGGCTCTGCCGCCGACGGGGCGTCGCGCTCGCGCAGGGCGCCGTCGTCCCCCTGCCGATGCCCCTCGCCGACATCGCCGATCATCTGGACATCGGCGTCGAGACGCTCGGGCACGCGCTGGCCACGCTGGAGGAGGGCGGCCTGGCGCGTCTCGCCGAGCCGGAACGCCTGGTCGTCCTCGATCCGGATGCGCTGCGGCGTCTCGGCGGCCTCGATGCGCCGGCCCAGGTTTCCCGGCAGGCGCGGCTCGCCGTCGGCCCCGGCCTGTGGCTCCCGGCCGGGCGGCTCCATTGACACCGACGATGATCGAGACGACGCGCCCCCGTCAGACCGCGGCCTCGTAGAGCGCCTGCGCCTCGCTCGCAGAGGCGCGGCGCTCGCCGAGGTCGAGGACGCGGACGGCGGTCGTGACATGGGGCGCGGCGACGGTCAGGACGTCGCCGACGGCGATCGCCTTGGCCGGGTTCGTCTGCCGCTGGCCGTTGACACGCACGTGCCCGCTCTCGACGAGCCGCGCCGCGAGCGTTCGGGTGCGCGCGAAGCGCGCGTACCAGAGCCACTTGTCGAGGCGCTGGCGATCCTCGCGCACGGCTCAGGCTCGGCCGGCGCCTTCGCGGCCCATCACTTCTTCTCCTCCAGCTGCGCCTTCAGGGCGGCGAGCTTCGCGAAGGGCGAATCGGGGTCCGCCTGCTTCTCGCGGCGGGGCGGGCGGGACTGCTGGGGACCGCCGCGGTCCTTGCCGCCGCCGCGCGGCGCGTCGGCCCCGCGGAAGACGTCCTTGCGCCCGCCGCCCGACCCGCTTCCCGCGCCGCCGGATCCCTTGCCGAAACCGCCCTTGCCGCCGTCGCGGCCGCCTTCCCTGCCGCCCGCGCGGCGCTCGTCGCGGCCCTCGCCGGGCGCCTCCCGACGGCCCTGGCC
>NZ_JBQTCJ010000093.1:0-11877 GCF_052380005.1 Salinarimonas sp. NSM | reverse complement strand
GGAGGGCGTTCGGCCTCGCGGGGCGGATCGGGCCGCGGGCGCGGCGGCCGGCCGCGGCGGCGGCGCTCGCTCCTGGGCCACCTCGTCTACTCCACCTTCGTGCTCGGGATCTGGGCCTCGATCGCGGTGGCGGGCGTCGTCGCCTGGCACGCCACGCAGCTGCCGCCGATCGACCAGCTCCAGGTCCCCAAGCGCCCGCCCAACATCGCGATCCTCGCGTCCGACGGCACGCTGCTCGCCAACCGCGGCGAGACCGGCGGCTCGAACGTGCCCTTCGAGGAGCTGCCCGAGCATCTGCCCGACGCCTTCGTGGCGATCGAGGACCGGCGCTTCTGGTCGCACTGGGGCGTCGACCCGCAGGGCATCGCCCGCGCGATCGTCACGAACCTGCGCGGCGACAGCGGCCTGCACGGCGGCTCGACGCTGACCCAGCAGCTCGCCAAGAACCTGTTCCTCACCCAGGAGCGGACGATCTCGCGCAAGATCCAGGAGGCGATCCTGGCGCTCTGGCTGGAGCGGACCTACTCCAAGGCCGAGATCCTCGAATTGTACATGAACCGCGTCTACTTCGGCGCCGGCGCCTACGGCGTCGAGGCGGCGGCGCGGCGCTACTTCGACAAGTCGGCGCGGGACGTGACGCTGTCCGAGGCCGCGATGCTGGCGGGCCTCGTGCAGCAGCCCTCGCGCCTCGCGCCCACGCGCAACCCGTCCGGCGCCCAGGCCCGCGCCGAGGTGGTGCTGCGGGCCATGCGCGAGGAGGGCCTGATCGACGAGACGCGCCTCGTCACCGCGCTCTCGCGCCCCGCCGCGGCGGTGCGCCAGGAGGGCAGCGGCACGGCGAACTACGCGGCCGACTACATCATGGACGTGCTCGACGACTTCATCGGCACGGTCGAGGACGACATCGTGGTGATGACCACGATCGCGCCGGACGTGCAGGCCGCGGCGGAGCAGGCGCTCGGCACCACGCTGGCCGCGGAGGGCGGCACCTACGGCGTCTCGCAGGGCGCGGTCGTGACGATGCGGCCGGACGGCGCCATCGTCGCGCTCGTCGGCGGCAAGGACTACCGGGCGAGCCAGTTCAACCGCGCCACGCAGGCGCGGCGCCAGCCGGGCTCCGCCTTCAAGCCCTTCGTCTACCTGGCCGCGCTGGAGGCGGGCCTGACCCCGGACACGATCCGCGAGGACCGGCCGGTGACGATCGGCAACTGGTCGCCGGAGAACTACTCCCGCGACTTCCGCGGGCCGGTCACCCTGCGCGAGGCGCTGGCGCTGTCGCTCAACACGATCGCGGCGCAACTCGCCGCCGAGGTCGGGCCGCGCGAGGTCGTGCGCGTCGCCCAGCGGCTGGGCATCGCCTCGCCGATGGACCCCAACGCCTCGATCGCGCTCGGCACGTCGGAGGTGACGCCGCTCGAGCTCACCGGCGCCTTCGCCGCCTTCGCCAACGGCGGCGAGGGGGTGATCCCCTACGTCATCTCGGAGATCCACGCCGCCGACGGTCCGGTGCTCTACCGCCGCGGCGACCTCTCGCTGGGGCGCGTGATCGAGCCCGAGCACGTGGCGATGATGAACGCCATGATGCACGAGACCTTCACCATGGGCACCGCGCGGCGCGCCGAGCTGCCCGGCTGGGAGGGCGCGGGCAAGACCGGAACGAGCCAGGAGTTCCGCGACGCCTGGTTCGTCGGCTACACCGGCGCGCTCGTCACCGGCGTGTGGGTCGGCAACGACGACGGCACGCCGACGCGCCGGGCGTCCGGCGGGAACCTGCCCGTGATGGTCTGGAGCCGCACGATGGAGGCGGCGCTCGCCGGCGAGACGCCGGTCGCGCTCCCCGGCGGCGGCGTCTGGCAGGGTCCGACGCCCTTGTGGAACGCCCCCGTCGCCCAGGGCCCGGCCGCCCCGCCCGCGAACGAGAATTCGGACTGGGTGCGCCCGACGGAGCCGGGCTTCATCGAGCGGATCTTCGGGATCTATTGAGGGGCCGCCCCACGCACCCCGCGCGAGATCACGAAGACGCCGCAGCCGAGCGCGCCCAGCGCCGCGATCGCGCCCGGCAGTGCCAGAGGCGTCGTCGCCACGGCGGCGCCGAGCCCGATGCCGACGATGGCCGCGACCGACATCTGGCAGATGCCCATCAAGGAGGACGCCGCGCCCGCCCGCTCCGGGAAGGGCTGCATCGCGGCGGCCATCGATTGCGGCATGGTGAGCCCGACGCCCAGCGCGTAGAGCGCCATCGGCAGGGTGATCTCGAGCGACGAGCCCGTGCCGGCGAGCGCCAGCGCCAGCATCGCCGCCCCGCCCGCCGCCTGCGCGCCGAGGCCGACCACGATCGTGCCGTCGAGCCCGCGCACGGGCACCAGCCGCTGCGCCAGGATGGTGCCGCCGATGTAGCCGATCACCATCGTCGCGAAGGAGAAGGCGAAGGCGAGCTCGGACAGGCCGTAGACGCCCTGGAGCACGAAGCTCGAGCCCGAGATGAAGGCGAACAGCCCCGAATAGGTCAGCGTGTTGAGCGCGACGTAGACCCGGTAGGTCGGGTGGCGCAGGAGGTCGCGGAAGCCGCGCAGGATCGAGCCGAGCGAGAGCGGGCTCGTGTCGCGCGCGCGCAGCGTCTCGGGCAGGGCGAGCGCCACGACGATCGCGAGCGCGATCGCCCCGACGGCGCTCGCCCCGAAGATCGCCCGCCAGCCGAGCGCGGCGAAGATCAGCCCGCCGAGGATCGGCGCGATCGCCGGCACGAGGCCCATGATCGTGCCCATGCGCGACAGCTCCCGCCCCGCCCGCGGCCCGTCGTAGAGGTCGCGCACGATGGCGCGCGCGAGCACGATCGGCCCCGATGCGCCGAGCGCCTGCACGAAGCGCGCCGCCGAGAGGGCCTCGATCGTCGGCGCCAGCGCGCAGGCGAGCGTGGCCACGAGGAAGAGCGCGAGGCCCACCGACAGGAGCGGCTTCCTGCCGAGCCGATCCGACAGAGGCCCGTAGAGGAACTGCCCGCAGGCGAAGCCGACGAGGAAGGCCGAAAGGGTCGCCTGCGTCTGCGGCGTCGTGGCCTCGAGCGCCTGCGCGATCGCCGGCAGCGCCGGCAGGTACATGTCGGTCGACAGCGGCCCCAGCGAGGTGAGCATCGCGAGCGTGGCGGTGAGGCCGAGCGTGTCGGGGCGCAGGAGGAATCGGGCGTGACGCATTCCCTCGCTCTACAGCCTCGCGGGGCGGCTGTCTCGCGCGGGCTGGGCAGGGGCGTCGGTAATGGGGCGTGGGTGCGCAGGGCGGTGGCGGGTCTCGTCAACGCGCGATCTCCGGTCCGACCGAGAAGCTGATCGGCAGCCCGAACCCCATGATCGCGGCGATACCCACGACGGCCGCCAGGATGCCCGTGAAGACGAAGGTCGCGGCGAGCGAGACCCAGAACGATGCCCAGTTGCGACCCTGCAGTGCCCGGCGGAGGATGTGGGGCTCCGCTTCCGCGATGGCCGTCTCGCCGACCGCATTGAGGATCTGGCCGGCCCTGGCGAGATAGGAACGCAGGACCTCGTCCGTCTGCGTGGCCGCGTGCGAGCGCAGCTCCGATTCCGACGGTGCCCGACCGTGAGCGAGGCGGAACTGCGTCACCCATTGCCGCTTGCCGCTCTTGTAGAGATAGTACGCGAGCGCGGCCGCCGCTGGGTTCGCGGCCATGGCATCCAGCGTCTCGAAGGTCGGATTGTAGTAGCCGTCGTCCGGAAGATCAGGCCGCGTCGTGGCGCTCGCGGACGGCATCGAAGCTTCCCCTTTCGATCTCCGCGATGGCGCGACCGACCTCGCGCCCAGCGACGTCCAGCACCCGCCGGGAGGCGATCTCGTCGAGATGCGTCGCGAAACGCCCATCCGGCAGCAGCACGCGTCCACGTCCCGCACCTCGATCGGCGGAGAACGACGCCGGTCCAGGAATGCTGGGCTTCCTCCTCATCCGCATCGGCGTCTCCTTGTTGCGCGCATTCCGTCTACTTGTGCTCATTCATGACGTATCGAGGAGTGCTCGTCAACCTCAGCGCGCGATCGACAAGGCCGAGCTCGGCAGCCGGCTCTCGATCGCGCGCAGGCGCTCCTGGTGGCGGCGCCACAGCGCGGAGTCGTAGCCCCCGCCCCCGCCACCGCCGCGTCGGGCGACGGCGACCGCCTGCGGGACCTCGGCGTCGGCGAGCGGCGAGCCGATCTCCTTCAGGTGGGCGATGGCGCGCACGCAATACGCCACCGAGCGCGCGCTCATGCGCGTCTCTCCGTGCCCGGCACGGTACTTCATCAGCGCGGTGCAGAGGTCGCCGTCGGCGAGGCGCCAGGCCCGCGCCAGATAGCGCACGCCGTAGCGCACGTTGACCGCCGGCAGGCGCAGGGCCGCGACGCTGCCGCCGAAGCCGAGCATGGCGGCCGTTCCCGGCCGGACCTGCATCAGGCCGACCTCGTCGAGCGCCCCGAGCGCAGCCGGGTCCCAGGCGCTCTCGACCGTGACCACCGCCTCGGCGAGCGCGACGGGGATGCCGTTGCGCTGTGCCTCCGCGTCGACGAGCGCGAGGTGCACCGCCCGGCCCTTCGCCGCGAGCACCTCCTCCAGCGTCGCCGCGAGCACGTCCTCGGTCGTGGGCGGCGAGGCGGCGGGCGGCGGCGCGGGCAGGTCGAGGGCGGCGACAGGCGGCATCGCCGACGCGACGCCGAGCGCGGCGCCGAGCAGCGTGGCGACGAGGCGCACGGAACGCATGAAAAACCCTCCCGGAAGCGATCGGCTCCCGGGAGGGTAGGCGGAGATTGCGGACGCTATGGGGCGCCGGATCAGTCGAGCGAGGAATAGCCCGAGGACGGCCACAGCGGCTGGGTGCCCGGCGCGACCGACGCACCGCGCTGCGGCGGCACGGGTGCCGTCGTCGCGGGGTCGCGCGCGGCGGGCGCGCCGCCGAGCGGCAGGGTCGAGAACAGGCCGCCGAGCATGCGGGCATAGAACGGCTCGCGGGGCTCCGCGGGCGTCGCCGCAGCCGTCGCCGGGGCAGACGTCGGCACGCTCGCCGTCGCCACCGGAGCGGCGGCGGGCGCGGCCGGCCGCGTCTGGACGGCGACCGCCGTCGGCGTGGCCTCCTCGAGCGGGCGCCCGCGCGAATCGACCGGCACCAGCCGCGGCCCCGCGGCGAGCGCCTCGGGCCGGCTGACGACGCCGAGTCGATCGTCGTTGCGGTTACGTCCGGCGTCGAGCGCGGCGAAGGCGGTGGCGCTCGACACGTCCGTCTGGCGGGCGGTGGCGAGCCCGAAGGAGGGATGGCCGCCGCCGTCCTCGTAGACCACCCGCACCGCCGGCTTGCCCGCCTCGATCAGCCGCGCGACCTCGATCTCGTCCGCCTGCGCCCGCTGGCGCACCATCGCCGTCACGGTCGGATCGACGGGCGTGCAGTTCTGCGTGCCGAAGGAATAGCGCCCGCCGCAGACCTCGACCGACGGCTCGAGGCGCGTCACCTCGAAGTGGTCCCAGCCTTCCTTGAGGTTGCGCCAGAAGGCGATGTTGGGGTCGTAGCGCGACTGGGCGAGGTTCTCGGGCGTCATCCGGAACGGGTAGGACTGGAACTGGAAGGCGCGCTGGCCGCCCTCGAAGGCCTCGCGGGCGAGCGCGTAGACCTCGGCGATCGCCTCGTCCGTCATGGCGAAGCAGCCGCGCGAGGTGCACGAGCCGTGCACCATCAGATGCGAGCCGGTGCGCCCGTGGGTGCGGTCGTAGGCGTTGGGGAAGCCGGTGTTGAAGGAGAGGTAGAAGCTCGAGTTGGGGTTCATCAGCGCCGGCGAGACGGCGTAGAAGCCCTCCGGCGCCTGCCGGTCGCCCTCGCGCATCTTCGGGCCGAGCTGGCCCGACCAGCGGCAGATCGGATAGGTGTCGAGCAGCGCGTAGCGGCCGTCCCGGCCCTTCTTCCAGACCTCGAGCTCGGATTCCATCTTGAAGACGCGCACCAGGATGGGGTCGTCCTGGTCCATGCCCTTGGAGGCCATCAGCGTTAGCGTCTGCGGCGGGATCGGCTGGAGGTGCTTGTTCGACGAGACGGTGCGCTCCTGGCAGGCGGCCAGCGCCAGCGCCATCGCGGCCACGAGAGCGGCTCTTCTCACCATGGGGTCCCCACTTCCTCGCGCGCGTCG
The DNA here is from genome assembly GCF_052380005.1 of Salinarimonas sp. NSM. NCBI lineage: Bacteria > Pseudomonadati > Pseudomonadota > Alphaproteobacteria > Hyphomicrobiales > Salinarimonadaceae > Salinarimonas > Salinarimonas sp. NSM. Next base: position 5,727 of record NZ_JBQTCJ010000093.1, on the reverse strand, counting down.
GCGCACCTCTTCGCCGGCGCGTCGTGCGCGCCGTTCGTCCCCCGCACCGTAGGATCGTTAGCCTTACGCGAGCCTTACCGCAAGACCACCCCCCGGGGGCGCAGTCTTCACGTATGGTGAACGGTTCGTTACCCGAGCTTGAGCTTGCGACCGATGGCGAGGAACTTGTCCGCCCGGGCCGCGCGCACGGCATCGGGCGAGAGCGGCGCGAGCTCGGCGAGCGCAGTGGCGACGGCGTTGCCGGTCGCCTCCATCACGGCGGCGACGTCGCGATGCGCACCGCCGACGGGCTCGCGCACGATCGCGTCGATGACGCCGAGCCGGAGCAGGTCCTGAGCCGTGATCTTCATCGCGGTCGCGGCGTCCTGCGCGCGCCCGGCGTCGCGCCACAGGATCGAGGCGGCGCCCTCCGGCGAGATCACGGAATAGATGGCGTGCTCGAGCATCAGCACGCGGCTCGCGGTGGCGAGCGCGATGGCGCCGCCCGAGCCGCCCTCGCCGATGACGACGGCGACGTTGGCGACGCCGAGCGCGAGGCAGGCCTCGGTGGAGCGCGCGATCGCCTCCGCCTGGCCGCGCTCCTCGGCGTCGATGCCCGGATAGGCGCCGGCCGTGTCGACGAAGGCGATCACCGGCAGGCCGAAGCGGTCGGCGAGCTCCATGATGCGCACCGCCTTGCGGTAGCCCTCCGGGCGGGCCATGCCGAAATTGTGCCTGATGCGCGCGCGGGTGTCCGAGCCCTTCTCCTGCCCGATGACGCAGACCGGCTGGCCGCGGAAGCGCCCGAAGCCGCCGACGATGGCCTCGTCCTCGCCGAACTTGCGATCGCCGGCGATGGGGGTGAACTCGTCGACGAGGCCGCGCACGTAGTCCGAGAAGTGCGGCCGCTGGGGATGGCGGGCGACCAGCGTCTTCTGCCAGGGCGTGAGCGCCGCGTAGAGCCCCGCCAGCGCCTCCGCCGCCTTCGCCTCGAGCCGCACGATGTCGTCGGAGATGGCGACGGCGTCGCGTTCCGCGCCGAGCGCGCGCAGCTCCTCGAGCTTGGCTTCGAGCTCGGCGACGGGCTTTTCGAAATCGAGATAGGTGCGCATCGAACCGCGGTGATGGGACGGGCGGGCGCGCGGGACCGGGAGGCCCCCCCGCGAGGCGCGCGGACACTGCTCGCAACGTCCGGGGAAGTCAAGGCGGCGCACATCGGTGCAGCCGGCCCGCGTCGGCGGAAGCCTCACGGCCGCGCGCACGTTCGGAGATGCGCTCGGCGGCCACCGAAGAGTGGCGAAGCGCATTCCCTCGTCGCGCAATATGGCCTAGTTTGCATCCGCCAGTCTCGATACGGAGCCGTCCGATGCGCGGCGGTCGCTCGACGATCCTCTTCCGGCCCATCGACGCGTTCGCGCGATGGGTCCGACCGGTCGAGCGCCTCCTGATCGTCCTCGGGACCGTTTCGGCGACGATCCTCGCGCTGGTGTACCTCGGCGAGATCCTCGGCACCTATCCGACCTGCGGAGAGGATGAGCCGTGCCCCTACAGAGTTCCGGTGTGGGTGGCCGACGGGAGGCCGACGATCTTCCTGCGCGAGGGACGGCTCGAGCTGGCGGCCATCGCCGATTTCGGCCAGTTCGCGATGCAGGACCTGCGGCAGGCGGGCATGAGCGGCACGCTGCTCGACCCGATGATGGCGTCGGGCTTCCTCGTCGCTCTCCTGGCGTTGTGGCTGTCGCTTCCGCTCGAGCGGCTCTTCGGCGACATGATCCGGCAGCTCGACCACGACCAGATCCTGCCGATCGCGCCGGGCGCGCTGTCCTACATCGAGCTGCGCAGGAGACGCTGGGCCTGGTCGACCGCGCTGGTCGTCGCCACCGTGATGCTGCTGGGCATCGTGAGCGCGTTCTCCGGAGTCTTCGCCGGGGACGAGGAGATCGCGTTCCTCCTCGGGTCGACGCTGCTCGGTGCGCTCGCCGGCCACAGGCTCGGCACCGCCGCCGCCTACGGCGCCTTCGCCCGGCACGTGCGCACGCGGCTGGCGACGGTCCGGCTCCTGCCGGGGCACGCGGACAAGATGGGCGGATGGCGGCGCCTGGGCGAGTTCGTGGCCTACGAGGCCGTCCTCATGCTCGTTCCGATCATCTGGCTGTCGACGTGGCTGTTCGTGTCCTTCCAGCATCCAGGCTCGTTCCTGACCTGCTGGCGCGGACCTGGAGCGACGGGGTGGCCCGATCTGCTCACTTTCGGCTGTGCCGACCTTGCATACGACGAATACATGGCGTGGGTCATTCCACAGTTCGCCTTTCTGCTCATCGCACTCACGGTTCTCTACCTCGGGTTCCTGCGGCCATTCTACGCCATCGCGCGGGCCTACCGGCAGGCGCGTGCCGCGCTCCGGGACCGATACGATACCGTGCTGCTCGAGCCGCTGAAGCGCGCCGTCGAGCGCCTGCGGCACGCGTCGGATCTCGAGCGGGAGCAAGAGGCGATTGGCGAGATCGGCAAGCTCACGGAACTGCGCGAGCAGGTCTGGACCATGCCTCCGGTCCCGCTCCGCACGCTCGCGACGGGCGTCTTCTCGCTCTCGGCGTTCTATCCGGCGATCACGCTGCTGCTGGCCGTCCTGCTTCCGGAAGGCACGAGCATCGGCGTCGTCTTGAAGCGTATGCTCGACCTGTTCAAGGCGGTCGGCGTCTAGCCGGAACACGGCTGCGCCGGCGTGGGCTCGCCCACGCCCACGCCGGCGGCCGGAGCCCTGCCCAAAGCCCTGCCCAAAGCCCTGGCCGGAGCCCTGGCCGGAGCCCTTCCCGGAGACCTTCCCAGAGACCTGGCCCAGCCTCCGCCCGACCTTCGCCGCGCCCCGCTTCGGCGCGGCTGCGGTGAGACGTGCGCCACCATCGCCGCAACAAGGACATAAAGACATGTTTATATGTTGATTGCCATCTGCCGTACGGTCTGCTATGGCATCGCGAGACCACGGGGTCCGCACCCGCATCCGCACAGCCACGACACTCATCGAGGGACACGAACCGATGGCGCAGGACTACATCGTCAAGGACATCTCGCTCGCCGACTGGGGCCGCAAGGAGATCTCCATCGCCGAGACCGAGATGCCGGGCCTCATGGCCACGCGCGAGGAGTACGGGCCGTCGCAGCCGCTCAAGGGCGCGCGCATCGCCGGCTCGCTGCACATGACCATCCAGACGGCGGTGCTGATCGAGACGCTGAAGGCGCTCGGCGCGGACATCCGCTGGGTGTCGTGCAACATCTACTCGACGCAGGACCACGCCGCCGCGGCCATCGCCGCCGCCGGCATCCCGGTCTTCGCCTGGAAGGGCGAGAGCCTGACGGACTACTGGGACTACACCGCCAAGCTGTTCGACTGGCACGGCGGCGGCATGCCCAACATGATCCTCGACGACGGCGGCGACGCCACCATGCTCGTCCACCTCGGCAAGCGCGCCGAGGACGGGGACGTCGCCTTCCTCGACAAGCCGGGCTCCGAGGAAGAAGAGATCCTCTTCGCGCTGATCCGCCGCCTGCTCGCCGAGAAGCCGAAGGACTGGTTCAACGAGCTCGCCGCCTCGATCAAGGGCGTCTCCGAGGAGACGACGACGGGCGTGCACCGGCTCTACATCATGGCCAAGGAGGGCAAGCTGCTCTTCCCGGCCATCAACGTGAACGACTCGGTCACGAAGTCGAAGTTCGACAACCTGTACGGCTGCCGCGAGTCCCTCGTCGACGGCATTCGCCGCGGCACGGACGTGATGATGGCCGGCAAGCTCGCCATGGTCGCCGGCTACGGCGACGTCGGCAAGGGCTCGGCCGCCTCGCTGCGCCAGGCCGGCTGCCGCGTGATGGTCTCGGAGGTCGATCCGATCTGCGCGCTCCAGGCCGCCATGGAGGGCTACGAGGTCGTGACGATGGAGGACGCCGCCCCGCGCGCCGACATCTTCGTCACCGCCACCGGCAACAAGGACGTGATCACCGCCGACCATATGCGGGCGATGAAGGACCGGGCGATCGTCTGCAACATCGGCCACTTCGACAACGAGATCCAGGTCCAGGCCCTGCGGAACTACAAGTGGACCAACATCAAGCCGCAGGTCGACGAGATCGAGTTCCCCGACGGCAAGCGCATGATCCTGCTCTCCGAGGGGCGGCTCGTGAACCTCGGCAACGCCATGGGCCACCCGTCCTTCGTCATGTCCGCCTCGTTCACCAACCAGACGCTCGCGCAGATCGAGCTGTGGCAGAACACGGGCAAGTACGAGAACCAGGTCTACGTGCTGCCCAAGCACCTCGACGAGAAGGTGGCCATGCTCCACCTCGAGAAGATCGGCGCCAAGCTCTCGAAGCTGCGCCCGGATCAGGCCGATTACATCGGCGTGAAGGAGACCGGCCCCTTCAAGCCGGAGCATTACCGGTACTGAGCCGGCGCCCCTACGCGGAACGCGAGCAGCCCGGCGGACGCGCAGTCCGCCGGGCTTTCTCGTGCGGACCGGCCCCCGCTCACCCCTTCAAGAGCACCGCCAGCTCCCGATATGGATCCTCGCTCTTGGGCGACGACGGGTCCTGCCTCAGCGCGTCGTAGAGCTTGGGCACGATGGCCACCGCCCGGTCGAGGTCGGCGTCGGCGCCCTGCTGGTAGGCGCCCATCAGGCGCAGGTCGCGGGTCTCCTCGAAGCGGGCGATCAGCGCGCAGAAGGAGCGCACCAGGGCCTGCTCGTCGGACGACCAGACCTTGCGGGCGAGCCGCGAGATCGAGGTCAGCGGGTTCATCGCCGGGTAGCGGCCGCGGTCGGCGATCCAGCGCTCGAGCACGATGTGGCCGTCGAGCGTGCCGCGGATGGCGTCGGCGACGGGGTCGTTGTGGTCGTCGCCGTCGATGAGCACCGAGAAGATCCCGGTGATCGTGCCCCCCGTCCCCTCGAAGCCGGGGCCGGCGCGCTCGAGCAGGCGCGGCAGGTCGGAGAACACGCTCGGCGGATAGCCCCGCGAGACCGCGGGCTCGCCGGCGGCCAGCGCCACGTCGCGGGCGGCGTGGGCGTAGCGGGTGACGCTGTCGGCGATGAGCAGCACGTGCTCGCCGCGATCCCGGAAGAACTCGGCCACCGCCATGGCGGTGTTGGGCGCGAGGCGCCGCATCATCGGGCTCTCGTCGCCGGTGGAGACCACCATCACCGCTTTGTCGCGATTGTGCCCGAGCGTCTCCTCCAGGAACTCCCGCACCTCCCGCCCGCGCTCGCCGACGAGCGCGATCACCACCGTGTCGACGGCCTGCGCGGCGGCGAGCATCGAGATCAGCGTCGACTTGCCCACGCCCGAGCCGGCGAAGACGCCGATGCGCTGGCCGGCGCAGAGCGGCGTGAACAGGTCGATCGCCCGCACGCCGGTGCGGAAGTGCCCGCCGACCCGGGCGCGGCGCATGGCCGGCGGCGGCTCGCGGAAGGGGTGGACGACGTCCGTGCCCTGGCGCAGCGGTCCGCGCCCGTCGATCGGGCGCCCGAGCGCGTCGACGACGCGGCCCTTCCAGGTCGGGTCGGGCTGGAGCGAGACCGGCTCCATCCGCCAGGCACGGGTCTCGAGCCGCGCGTCGATGGCGCCCTCGAAGGGCTTGACGGTGGCGCCCTCGGCATCGATGCGCACCACCTCGCCGATCCGCGGGCCGTCGGGTCCCGGGATCGCGACCCGCTCGCCGAGCTTGAGGAAGGGCGAGAGCCCGCCCACGCGGTAGTGCCC
>NZ_JBQTCJ010000092.1:0-12922 GCF_052380005.1 Salinarimonas sp. NSM | reverse complement strand
AACTGTCAACCACTCAACCGGTCCATTCCGTCAGGGATATATCCGGTCCGAACATTCGGCCTCCGTCCTCCCCTGCGGGGAGGAGGCGGTCGGCGGCTTTGATCCGCCGTTCGCGAAATCCGCGACCTCACCGCGTCGTCCGTATCACCGGCAGGTCCAGATCCCGCACCTTCTTGCGCAAGGTGTTCCGGTTCAGCCCCAGCAGCTCCGCGGCGCGGATCTGGTTGCCGCGCGTGGCGGTGAGCGCGGCGGCGATGAGGGGGCCTTCCACCTCGCGCAGGATGCGGTGGTAGAGGCCCGGCGGGGGCAGCGTCTCGCGGAAGTTGGAGAAATACCGCGTCAGGTGCCGCTCGACGGAGCCCGACAGCGTCTCCGGGGCCTCCGGGTCGTCGGCGCCGGCGCCGATCACGCTCTCGATCGGGCGCACGTCGAGCTCGCCCTCGATGATCGGCCCGGTGATCGTGTCCTGCGGGTAGAGGGCGGCCAGCCGGCGGATCAGGTTCTCGAGCTCGCGCACGTTGCCCGGCCAGCGATAGCGCTTGAGGCGGTCCATCGCCTCCGAATCCATCTGCTTGCGGGCGAGCCCCTCCTTCTCGATCAGCGCGAAGAAGTGGCGCGCGAGATCGGGGATGTCCTCCACGCGCTCGCGCAGCGGCGGCAGGCGAAGCGGCACGACGTTGAGGCGGAAGAACAGGTCCTCGCGGAAGAGCCCCTGCTGGATCGAGATCCGCAGGTCCTTGTTGGTCGCGGCGACGATGCGCACGTTGGTCTTGATCGGCGTGCGGCCGCCCACCGTCGTGTACTCGCCCTGCTGGAGCACGCGCAGGAGCCGCGTCTGCGCCTCCATGGGCATGTCGCCGATCTCGTCGAGGAACAGCGTGCCGCCCTCGGCCTGCTCGAAGCGCCCGGCCGAGCGCTGGGTCGCGCCGGTGAAGGCGCCCTTCTCGTGGCCGAACAGCTCGCTCTCGATGAGGTCGCGGGGGATCGCCGCCATGTTGACGGCGACGAACGGCCCGGCGCGGCGCTTGCCGTAGTCGTGCAGGGCGCGGGCGACGAGCTCCTTGCCGGTGCCGCTCTCGCCGGTGATCATCACGGTGAGGTCGGTCGGCATCAGCCGCGCCAGCGCCCGGTAGATCTCCTGCATGGCCGGCGAGCGGCCCACGAGGGGGATGTCCTCCCCCTCCCCCTCCGCGGACGAGACCGGCCCGCGCGGGCGCGAGAGCGCACGCCCGACCACGGCGACGAGCTCCTTGAGGTCGAAGGGCTTGGGCAGGTACTCGTAGGCGCCGCGCTCGGACGCCTTGATGGCGGTCATGAACGTGTTCTGCGCGCTCATCACGATGATCGGCAGCTCCGGCCGCAGCCGCTTGATGCGCGGCAGGAGGTCGAAGGCGTTCTCGTCGGGCATCACCACGTCGGTGATGATGATGTCCCCGTCCCCCTGCGCCACCCAGCGCCACAGGGTGGCGGCGTTGGAGGTCGAGCGCACCTCGTACCCGGCGCGCGAGAGCGCCTGGTTGAGCACCGTGCGGATGGCGGCGTCGTCGTCGGCGAGGAGGATGTGTCCGCTGGGCATGTGAGGCACTCTCGGGGGCTGTCGGGTACGCTTTACGAGCCGCGGCCGTCCTCGGCCGCGTGCATGGGCAGGAGCATGCGGAACGTGGTCTTTCGCGGCGCGGGGTCGCATTCGACGATCCCGCCGTGGTCGCCCACGATCTTCGCCACCAATGCAAGCCCCAGGCCAGAGCCGTTGGCCTTGGTGGTGACGAAGGGGTCGAACAGGTCGGGAACGAGCTCGGGCGGGATGCCGGGGCCGTTGTCGCGCACGGCGATCTCGATGGGTAGCGAGACGCGCTCGGCCGAGCCCGGGATCGCGAGGCGCACGCCCGTGCGGAAGGCGGTGGAGAGCACGATCTCGCCCTCGAGCGCGTCGGGCCCGATCGCCTCGGCGGCGTTCTTGACGAGGTTGAGCACGACCTGGACGAGCTGGTCGCGGTTGGCGAGCACGTGGGGAATCGAGGGGTCGTAGCTCTCGACGATGCGCAGGTGGCGCGCGAAGCCCGTCTGGGCGAGGCGCTTGACGTGATCGAGCACGCTGTGGACGTTGACCGGCACGCGCTCCACGGGGCGCTGCTCGCCGAACAGCTCGACGCGCTCGACGAGCTTCACGATGCGGTCCGCCTCGTCGCAGATCAGCCGCGTGAGGACGCGGTCCTCGTCGGCTGCGGACTGCTCGAGCAGCTGGGCCGCGCCGCGGATGCCCGAGAGCGGGTTCTTGATCTCGTGGGCGAGCATGGCGCCGAGCGCCGTCACCGAGCGCGCCGCGGTGCGGTGGGTGAGCTGGCGGTTCATCTTGTCGGCGATGGTCCGCTCCTGGATCATCACCACCACGGTCTGCGGGTCCTCCGGCATCGGCGAGGCGATCACGTCGACGATGCGCTCCACGCCGAGCCGCGGGCCGCCGATGTCGACGCGGTACTCGCTGACCGAGACGCCGCGGCGGCGAACCTCCTCGATCAGGGTCAGAACCGGCGAGCCGAAGGGCATGAAGTCGCTTAGCTTCTGCCGGCGCAGCACCCGCTGGCTCGCCTCCAGGAAGCTCTCCGCGGCGGCGTTGGCGTTGAGGATGACGTGGTCCGGCCCGACCGTGACGACCGGCAGCGGCAGGGCGTTCATCACCGCGTCGGTGGTCGGGGTCTTCATGCGGCCTCTCGCAGCGGGTGGGTGTAGACCGCGCCGATCAGGTCGAGCACCTCGGCGGGCTCCTCGGTGGTGACGAGGCGCGCGCGCGCCGCGGGCGGCAGCGCGAAGCCGTCGCCGCGGGCGTGGTCGGCGAAGGCGGCGAGGTGCTTGCGGGCGTGGCGCACCGCCATGGCGCGGCCATAGAGCGCGAGCAGGCCCTCGTAGTGCGCCCGCATCGCCGCGACCTTCTCCGCGGCGGACGGCGCGCGGGGAGCGAGGCCGGCGAGCCCCTCCCCGATCATGGCCACGAGCCAGGGCCGGCCGAGCGCGGCGCGGCCGATCATCACCGCGTCGGCGCGCGAGCGCGCGAGGCAGGCGCGGGCATCCTCCAGGGTCGCGATGTCGCCGTTGGCGACGAGCGGCAGCGTCGTCGCGTCACGCACGGGCGCGATCGCGTCCCAGTCCGCTTGCCCCTTGTAGAATTGCTGGCGGGTGCGGCCGTGGACGGTGATCGCCCGCGCGCCGGCGACCTCGGCGCGCCGCGCGAGCTCCGGCGCGTTGCGCGCGGCGTCGTCCCAGCCCAGCCGCATCTTCACCGTGACGGGGATCGCGACCGCGGCGACCGTCGCCTCGATCAGCCCGGTGGCGTGGTCGAGGTCGCGCATCAGCGCCGAGCCGGCCCAGCCGCCGGTGACGCGCTTGGCCGGGCAGCCCATGTTGATGTCGACCACGTCCGCCCCGTTCGCCTGCGCGAGACGCGCGGCCTCCGCCATCCAGCGCGGATCGCAGCCGGCGAGCTGGACGACGTGCGGGGAGACGCCCTCCCCCTCCGCCCGCAGGCGGGTCTCCTCGTCGCCGTTCACGAAGTCGTCGGAGGCGACCATCTCGGACACGACGAGGCCCGCGCCGAACGCGGCCGCGATCCGTCGCATGTGCACGTCGGTGACGCCGGACATCGGCGCGAGCACCGCGCGGCGGGAGACCGGGACGTCACCGATCCGCCACGCGACCGGCGCGTCGGCCTGCGGCGTCCGTTCGGGCGGGGGCACGAGATTCTGCTGCATCGTCATTGTGCCCAACAATTAGCCAAGCCTGTGAAATTGGCAAGTGCCGCGCGCACGCCTCGCGATCCGCACAGGCGTTTGCCTCTGGAGGCGGCATTCTCTATCACCACATTCGTGTGACAGCCCGACCAGGAAAGACCCTTGTCCGCAAAGCCTCGCATCGCCGCCCTGATCGTCGCCGCGGGTCGCGGCGCGCGTGCCGGTGCGGGCGATCCCAAGCAATACCGCCTCGTCGGCGGCGCGAGCGTGCTCGGCCGCGTACTCGCCGTCTTCGGCGCGCATGAGGCGATCGACCGCATCCTCGTCGTCACCCACCCCGACGACGGCGGCTTCTACGCCCGCGTCGTCGCCGCCCTCGATCCGGACGCCCGCGCGAAGCTGGTCTCGCCGGTCCCGGGCGGCGCCACGCGCCAGGACTCGGTCGCACGCGGGCTCGCGCGGCTCGAGGAGTTTGGTGCGCGAAACGGCGACGCGGAGGAGATCGTGCTCGTCCACGACGCGGCGCGGCCGTTCCTCTCCCACGACCTGATCGATCGGGCCGTCGCGGCGACGATCGCCACCGGCGCGGCCATCCCCGGCATCGCCGTCGTCGACACCGTCAAGCGCGTCGACGAGGCGGGCCGGGTCGTCGAGACGCCGCCGCGGGCGAGCCTGCGGGCCGTGCAGACGCCCCAGGGCTTCCGCTTCGTCGCCCTGCTCGAGGCCCATCGCGCCGCGTCCCGGGCGGGCCGCGACGACTTCACGGACGACGGCGCGTTGATGGAATGGGCGGGCCATCCCGTCACCGTGTTCGAGGGCGAGGCGGGCAACGTCAAGCTCACCCGCCCCGAGGATTTCGCCGCCGTGGGCGGCGGGGAGGCGCGCATGATCACCCGTCTCGGCACCGGCTTCGACGTCCACGCCTTCACCGAGGGAGACCACGTCTGGCTCGGCGGCGTGCGCATCCCGCACGAGCGCGCCGTGCTCGCTCATTCGGACGGCGACGTCGTGCTCCACGCGCTCACCGACGCGCTCCTCGGCGCGCTGGCGGAGGGCGACATCGGCACGCATTTTCCGCCCTCCGACCCGAAGTGGAAGAGCGCCTCCTCCGACCGCTTCCTCGCCTTCGCCGCGGAGCGGGTGCGCGCCCGCGGCGGGGTGATCGACCTCCTGGACGCGACGATCCTCGCGGAGGCCCCCAAGGTCGGCCCCCACCGCGAGGCCATGCGCGAGGCGATCGCGCGTGCCGCCGACATCCCCGTTTCGCGCGTCTCCATCAAGGCGACGACGACCGAGCGCCTGGGCTTCACCGGCCGGCGCGAGGGGATCGCAGCCCAGGCCGCCGCGACGATCCGTCTCCCGGAGGTCTCGGCGTGATCTTCCCCGACGAGATGCGCGCGACCGCGACCGCCCTGCTCGACGCCTATCGCGAGGCGGGCCTGCGGGTCGTCACCGCCGAGAGCTGCACCGGCGGGCTGATCGCCGGCCTGCTGACCGACATCGCCGGCTCGTCCTCCGTGGTCGAGCGCGGCTTCGTCACCTACTCGAACGAGGCCAAGAGCGACTGCCTCGGCGTGCCGCCGGCGATCCTCGACGCGCACGGCGCGGTGAGCGCGGAGACCGCCCGCGCCATGGCGGTCGGCGCGCTCGGCGCGTCGCGCGCCGACGTGTCGATCGCCGTCACGGGCATCGCCGGGCCCGGCGGGGGCTCGGTGGAGAAGCCGGTCGGCCTCGTCCACCTCGCCTGCGCCCGCCGCGGCGGCGCGGTGCGGCACCTGGAGATGCGCTACGGCGACCTCGGGCGGTCGATGGTGCGGCTGCGGACGGTGGCGGACGCGCTGGGGCTTCTGGAGGCGGCATTGGGGCCCGATCACGCAGCGGCGTAGTTGGTCTCACCGGGCCGCGGAGCAAGCCCGGGGCCCAGACGCCCAGGTATGTCTCTCAGCGTGCGCGGTAGCGCGCGCGTCCACGAAACCCCGATGGAGGCGTCGCGCGCCGCGGCGTGAACGCCGCTCCATCGGGCGCCTGCGGTTCTGGGTCCCGGACTGCCTTCGGCATCCGGGATGACGCCCTCACCGATAGATCGCGTCCGCCCGCGCCTCGAACGCCTCGGAGAACTTGCGGAAGGCGCGGTCGAACATCGTGCCCATCAGCATGCCCAGCGCGAAGTTCTTGAACTCGTAGTTGATGTAGAACTCCACGTCGCAGGCCCCTTCGCCCGCCGGCTTGAAGGTCCAGCGGTTCTCCATGTAGCGGAAGGGGCCGTTGACGTACTCGACGTCGATGCGGTTGCGCGCTGGGTCGAGGGTGACGCGGCTCGTGAAGCTCTCGCGGATGCGCTTGTAGCCGACCGTCATGTCGGCGACGAGCGTCTCGACCCCCTCCCCGCTCTGCACCTTGCGGCGAACCTTCAAGTCCTCGCAGAGCGGCACGAACTTGGGGTACTGCTCGACGTCGGCGACGAGGGCGAACATCTCATCCGGCGTGTGCCGGACGCGGCGCGTGGTGCGGAAGGACGGCATGGCGGTGTCGCGTCAGCGGCCGAGCTTGGCGAGCCGTGCGGCCTTGAGCCGCGCGAAGTCGTCGCCCGCGTGATAGGACGAGCGCGTCAGCGGTGACGCGGAAACGAGCAGGAAGCCTTTCGCGTAGGCAGTCGTCTGGTAGGCCTTGAACTCGTCCGGCGTCACGTAGCGGACGACCGGGTGGTGCTTGCGCGTCGGCTGCAGGTACTGGCCGATCGTCATGAAGTCGACCTCGGCCGAGCGCAGGTCGTCCATCAGCTGCAGCACCTCGTTGCGCTCCTCGCCGAGACCGACCATGATCCCGGACTTCGTGAAGATCGTCGGGTCGAGCTCCTTCACCTGCTGGAGCAGGCGGATGGAGTGGAAGTAGCGCGCGCCGGGGCGCACCTTGAGGTACTTCGACGGGACGGTCTCGAGATTGTGGTTGAACACGTCGGGCCGGGCCTTCACCACGACCTCGAGCGCGCCGGGCTTGCGCAGGAAGTCCGGGGTGAGCACCTCGATCGTGGTCTTGGGCGAGCGGGCGCGGATCGCGCCGATCACCTGCGCGAAGTGCTCCGCGCCGCCGTCCTCGAGGTCGTCGCGGTCCACCGAGGTGATCACCACGTGCTCGAGGCCGAGCTTCTCCACCGCGATGGCGATGTTCTCCGGCTCGGCGCGATCGAGCGCCTCGGGCATGCCGGTCTTGACGTTGCAGAAGGCGCAGGCGCGGGTGCACGTGTCGCCCATGATCATGAAGGTGGCGTGCTTCTTCGACCAGCACTCGCCGACGTTCGGGCAGCCCGCCTCCTCGCAGACCGTGACGAGCCCGTTCTCCTTGACGATCCGCTTCGTCTCGGCCCAGCCGGGCGAGCCCGGCGCCTTGACGCGGATCCAGTCGGGCTTGCGCTGGAGCGGCTGGTCGGGCCGATGCGCCTTCTCCGGGTGGCGCGGGCGCTGGTCCTTCGCGAGGCCGTCCTTGGCGCGCGTGTCCTTGGCGAGGAGGTCGAGAACGACGGTCATGCTCTCCCGATCCGATCCGGCTTCGCCGCGCGGGCAGTGCGCGGCTCGTGACGTCGCCCTGATCTAGGGCGTCGCCGCGAAAGACGCAAATCCCACGCGGCGAGGGACCGCACGCCGGGCGCGGGGCAGGCCCGCGCTCAGCGCCCGCGCCGTCCCTGGATCAGCCCAAGGATCCACACGAACACGACCGCGCCGATGGTCGCGACGACGATCGAGGCGAGGTTGAAGCCTTGCGAATAGGAGAAGCCCAGCAGCGAGGCGAGGAAGCCGCCGACGAAGGCGCCGATGATGCCGACGATGAGATTGGTCAGGAGGCCGTGATTCCGGCCGGTGATCTTCTCGGCGATGAAGCCGGCGATGATGCCGACCACGATCCAGGCGATGATGGACATGGGTTCTTCGTTCCTCGAGCGATGGGGAAGCGTGAGTGTGCACCCCTGCAACGCCGCGGCAAGCTCGGGCGTTCCCGGGGTCCGCCGATCGGATCGCGTCAGGCGCGGGCGTTGCGCCAGCCGAGCCCCGCGATCGCGGCGGCGCCCGCCAGCGCCAGTGCGACGATGCTCCACCCCTCGCCCCAGTTCGCCACGGCGACGGCGACGAGCGCCCAGACGACCGCGACGGCGTAGAGCGGGATGCCGGGCAGGCGCGTCAGCACGAGCCCCGCCGTGACGAGCGCGCCCACGAGGCACGCGATCGCCCAGCCGTACGCCCCGAGCCAGAGGCCGAAGCCGGCCCCGAACAGCCCGATAGACACCCAGGACGCCGCCGTGAGCCAGCCGGCGTAGAGCGCGACCGGCGCCCGGTAGAGCCAGCGATCCGCCGCCGGGGTGCGGGCGAGCGCCACGAGCGCGAGGACCAGCATCACCCAGATCAGCACCGTCGCCCACAGCGCGCTCGCCTGCGCCACGGCGAGCCAGGCCGCGCCGACGATCAGGCTGCCCGCGAGCGGCCAGCGCGGGGGGTCCCACGCCGGATCGTCCCCGCGCCGCACGAGGCCGAAGGCGGCCGAGGTCAGGAGCCAGAGGTAGATCGGCCCCCAGATCCCGAACGCATAGCCCGCCGGCTGCACCGGCGGATCCACCTGCGGCACGGGGAAGAGATCGGGATCGAAGCCCGCGAAGGGGAACGCCAGCGGCGCCGTCGCGAAGGCGAGCGCGGCGGCGGCGACGAGCACGGCCTTCATGCGGCGGCTGTCGCGAATGCGGGTCTCGGGCGTATGCGGGGGTGCGGGTTCGGGCATGGGCGAGTGCGGTCGGTGCTCCAGCGAACGGGGTTCAGCGCGCGAGCAACTTCATGACCGCGGCGCGCGTGTCTTCTGGAGCTTCGGCGTAGCGACGACGCAGTTCTTCGAGTTCGCCATCGGTCGTTCGGCACGTCTCTTCGCCCCGTCGGCGGTCGGTGGCCCTGCCGCTCGCAGCGAACCGCATCCCCCACCAAGCCGTGATCTCCCTGCCGCGTTTCGCCAGCTCGCGCCGAAGCCCGTAGATGACGAGCACTGCGCCAAGCCAGGGAAGGACGATCAGAATTTCGTGCATCTATTCAATCCTCCGCTGTTGCGAGCCGCAGCGACAACGAGATGATAAGCAGCACTCCGACATAGGACAAGACGAGGGAAACGTCGGTGATGGTCGCACCGTTCGCGCTTGCCGCGCGAAGTCCCGTGTTCCAGTGCAGCGCGATCGCGACGGTTGCCAAGCTGACGACGAGGCCGATCCAGAACGCCCATTGCAGGCGATCGTGCCGGCGTGCCGCCGCCGCGTCGAGCACCACGATCGCGCTGAGCCCGACGAGCACCAGGAGGAGATCGCTGGCGAAGGGCAGATAGGAGTCGAGCTCGCGCAGCCCGGCCAGTCCCGACGGCGTCCCTCCGATCGACGTCACCAGAGGGAGAGCGACCAGAACCACGGCCGTAGCCCAGGAGCCCAACGCGTTGGGATAGCGCGCGCCCGCCCAGATCACGGCGCCGGCGCTACCAAGGCACACAACGACGATGAGCGTCAGGAACATGTCGACACTGGTGGGAGTGAGAATCTGAGCCTATCGGCCGACACTCCTGCACGCAAGCCCCGCGCGCATCCTCACGTATGAATCACCCGCCCATACGCATCCAGCACGCTCTCGTGCATCATCTCCGACAGCGTCGGGTGCGGGAAGACCGTGTGCATCAGCTCTTCCTCGGTCGTCTCGAGGTTCATGGCGACCACGTAGCCCTGGATCAGCTCGGTCACCTCGGCGCCGATCATGTGGGCGCCGAGCAGCTTGCCGGTCTTGGCGTCGAAGATGGTCTTGACCATCCCGTCCGGCTCGCCGAGCGCGATGGCCTTGCCGTTGCCGGCGAACGGGAAGCGGCCGACCTTAACCTGGAGGCCCTGCTCCTTGGCCTTGGCCTCGGTGAGCCCCACGGACGCCACCTGCGGGTGGCAGTAGGTGCAGCCGGGGATCATGCCCTTGTCCATGGGGTGGGTGTGCAGGCCGGCGATGGTCTCGACGCAGATGACGCCCTCGTGCTCGGCCTTGTGGGCGAGCATCGGCGGGCCGGCGACGTCGCCGATGGCGAAGACGCCCGGCACGCTGGTGCGCCCGAGCCCGTCGGTGACGACGATCCCGCGCTCGATCTTCACGCCGAGCGCCTCGAGCCCGAGGCCCTCCACGTTGCCGACGACGCCCACCGCCGAGATCAGCTTGTCCGCCGTGATCTGCTGGGAGCCCTTCTCGGTCTCGATCGTCGCGGTCACCGAGCTCGCGCCCTTCTCGACCTTCGTCACCTTCGCGCCGGTGAGGATCTTGATGCCCTGCTTCTCGAAGCGCTTGCGCGCCATCTGCGCGATCTCCGCGTCCTCCACGGGGAGGATCTGCGGCATCACCTCGACGACGGTCACCTCCGCGCCCATCGTGCGGTAGAACGAGGCGAACTCGATGCCGATGGCGCCCGAGCCCATCACCAGCAGCGACTTGGGCATCTCCTTGGGCACCATCGCCTCGAAATAGGTCCAGATCAGCTTCTTGTCCGGCTCGATCCCCGGCAGCACGCGCGGGCGCGCGCCGGTGGCGACGATGATGTTCTTGGCCTTGTAGGTCCCCGGCCCGAGCGCGCCCTTCGGCGCTGGCACCGGCGGGCCCTCGACGGACCTGGTGGCCGGCTTCACCGTCACCTCGCCGGCCTTGGCGATCGACCCCTCGCCCCAGATCACGTCGACCTTGTTCTTCTTGAGGAGCATGCCGACGCCGCCGTTGAGCCGGCCGGAGACCCCGCGCGAGCGCTTCACCACGGCGCCGATGTCGAACGAGACACCCTGCGCGGAAAGCCCGTAGTCGCCGGCGTGCGACATGTAGTGGAAGATCTCTGCCGAGCGCAGCAGCGCCTTCGTCGGGATGCAGCCCCAGTTCAGGCAGATGCCGCCCAGATGCTCGCGGTCGACGACGGCGGTCTTCATCCCGAGCTGCGCCGCGCGGATGGCGGCGACGTAGCCGCCGGGGCCGGCGCCGATGATGATCACGTCGTAGGTGTCGGCCATGATGCTCGTCTCTCTCGTCTGCGGTCAGGCGCCCTCGACGGGGCGGGTCAGGAGGATCCAGCGGCTTTCCGGCGCGTAGCGGGCGTGCTGGCGCACGGGCGTCCCGTCGATCTCGCGAAAGCCGCGCTTGCCGAGCTGGCGGCGGAAGACGGCGTTGGTCTCGTGGGTGGTGACGGCGAGCGCGTCGCAGCCGGCCGCGCGGGCGCGCGCGACGCCCGCATCGATCAGCGCCGCGCCGATGCCGCGGCCGCGGTGATCCGGAAGGACGGCGATGTCGCGCAGGAGGAAGGCGCCGTGGACCCTGGCGAGCAGCTCGTAGTGCGCCCGCTGGTCCGGCGGCAGGCGCATGAGCGCCACCCGCGAGATACGCTCCGCGAGCCGCAGCGCCACGAGCGCGCCGACGACGGCGCCGCCCGCCTCCGCCACGACGGCGTTCTTCCACGACATCTCCCCGGACGGTCGCGCGATCTCGGCCGCCGCGGCGTCGAGCCAGCTGCGCGCCCCGTCGGCCACCCGCGCGAACACGCTCGCCACGTGCCCGGCATTGGCCATGTCCCACAGGAGCGCGACGTCCCGTGCGTCCGCGGGGGTTGCGGGGCGGATGGTGGCGGAGGTCGCGGCGTCAGGCATGGACAGCGGCGTCCTCGGCCAGGTGGGCATGGACGGTGTCCATGACCACGTCGATCTCGCGCAGGACCGCGTCGTTGGTGAAGCGCAGGACGCGAAAACCCTGCCCCTCGAGCGTCGCATCCCGCACGGCGTCACGCGCCTGCTGGGCGTCATAGGAATGGCTCGCGCCGTCCACCTCGATGACGAGCTTGTGCTTCAGACAGCAGAAATCGACGACGTAAGGGCCGAGGGCGACCTGCCGGCGAAAGTGCGTGCCATCGAGCGCGAGCCGGTGGCGCAAGCACCACCAGAGGCGCTTCTCGGCGGGGCTCAGGCGCCGCCGAAGCGGACCTGCGGCCCGGCGGGCGGCCGCCGACGGCGATCTCGCTGGAGGCTGGTTCCAAGCCATCGCGCTGTCCTCCCGCTTCGTCTCCGCGTGCACATCCCAGCACCGGCATCCGTGCTCACCGCGACCCGGGAGCGCAGCACGACGACCCCCATCCGCCCCCTTCGGGGGCACCTTCCCCACAAGGGGGAAGGAAGGCGCCTCGCATTCGCGACCGAGACCGCCTCGACAGGCGTGACTGGCGCCGACCGTCTCCCCTCCCCCCTGTGGGGAGGGGCCGGGGGTGGGGGTGCCGCAGGATCACCTCTCCAGCGATGAAGCCCTCCAAGACCCCGCTCGACGTCGGCACCCCCGGCGAGGCCCGCCCAGAAGTCACCTCCCCGCGACCTCCTCCGCGATGGAAGAGGCCTCGGCTCACACCAGCATCCCCATCGGGTTCTCGAGCAGCCCCTTGAACGCCGCGAGCAGCTCGGCGCCGAGCGCGCCGTCGACCACGCGGTGGTCGCAGGACAGCGTCACCGTCATCGCCTGGACCACGGCGGGAGCGTCGCCCTTGACGACGACCCGCTTCTCGCCGGCGCCGACCGCGAGGATCGTGGCGTGGGGCGGGTTGATGACGGCGGCGAACTCGCGGATGCCGAACATGCCGAGGTTGGAGACCGCCGTCGTGCCGCCGGTGTACTCCTCCGGCTTGAGCTTCTTCGTGCGGGCGCGCCCCGCGAGGTCCTTCATCTCGGCGGAGATCGCCGAGAGCGTCTTCGTCTCGGCCTTGCGGATGACCGGCGTGAACAGCCCGCCCTCGATCGCCACCGCGACGCCGACGTCGGAGTGCTTCAGCTTGAGGATGCGGTCCTCGGCCCAGACGGCGTTGGCGTTCGGAACGCGCTGGAGCGCGAGCGCCAGCGCCTTGATGACGAAGTCGTTGACGGAGAGCTTGTACGCCGGCTTGCCGTCCTTCGTCGGCGCGGCCGCGTTGAGCTGGCCGCGCAGCGCCAGCGCGGCGTCGAGCTCGACGTCGATGGTCAGGTAGAAATGCGGGATGGTCTGCTTGGACTCGAGCAGGCGCTTGGCGATCGTCTTGCGCATGCCGTCGAGCTGGACCTCCTCGTAGGAGCCCGCCTCGAACATCGCCTTGACCTGGTCGACCTTGCGCCCCTGCGCCATCGTCGCCGGCCTGGCGCGCTCGATCAGCGCCTGCCGCAA
>NZ_JBQTCJ010000091.1:0-13218 GCF_052380005.1 Salinarimonas sp. NSM | reverse complement strand
CGCGCACCCTCGCGGGCGTCTGGCAGCTCGCCGAGAGCCTGAGCTGGCGCTCGGTCCTAGCACGCGGCTACGCGCTCGTGCGCGACGATGACGGCAGGCCCGTGCGCGCGGCGGCGTCGGTCGCGCCCGGCGCGGCGCTCACCCTGGAATTCGCCGACGGCAGGCTCGGCGCGCGGGCGGAGGGCGGCGGGACGCGCAGCCCCGAGGACCCGCCGCAGGCCGAGGCGCCGACCGAGGCGTCGACGGCCGCGCCCGCGCGGAAGAACAAGCCCGCCCGCGCGACGAAGGCGGCCGCGCCCTCAGCGGCGAGGGCGCAGGGGAGCCTGTTCGACCTTTGAGGCGATGGGCGCGTGTCTTCGGCGGGCGTCGCGCCAGAAAACACGAAGGCCGCCGGGTCGCCCCGACGGCCTTTCGTGTATTCACCCAGTATCGACTCCGACGCCCCGCACCATATTCTGGTGCGGCCGAGAGGATTTGAACCTCCACCCCGTTTCCGGGACTAGCACCTCAAGCTAGCGCGTCTACCAATTCCGCCACGGCCGCGGAGCCTTCTCGGGGGCGCCGCCCCCGGGGTGCGCAGCGTGTATCAGATCGAATCGGGGGGGACAAGCGGCTTTTCCGGACGCCGGCGAAAAATCGGCGTGGCGCCAGCAAACGCCCTCGGATCGCCCGTCACTCCTCCTGAACCGGTGCCGCACCGGCCTGCGCGGCCATCAATGCGGCCGCTTCCTCCAGCGCTTCGGAGACCGAGAGCGCGTCGCCGATGGACATGCCGGGGTCGGACGTGTGGCTCGGCTTGGGGATGATCTCCGTGATCTCCACCTGGATGCGCGTGCCGGTGACGACCACCTGGCCGCGGGCGATGGGGTGGTCGTTGGCGAGGATCTCGACCATGTCCGTGTCCGAGCTCTCGAGCTCGATCACGGCGCCACGGCCCATGCGCAGGAGCATGTGCACCGGCATGCGGGTGCGCCCGAGGACGATGGTCAGATCGACGTGGAGGCCTTCCATGCTGGACACGCGCCGCGAACTCCTCGACATGAGACGACTGAACCCGAACGACCGCGACCGCACGAGAGGAACCGCGCCGATGCTTGCCGATCATGGTGAACGCTCGGTTAACGACCGCGCCGCGCCGGCCGGCGGCTTCCATCCCGCGCCCGGCTCGCCCCCCGTCGAATGGGCGATCGCGGAGGGGCTCGTCGCCTACGAGGACGCTCTCGCGCAGATGGAGGCGCGCGCGGCGGCGATCGCCGCGGGCGAGGCGGCCGAGCGGGTGTGGCTCGTCGAGCACCCGCCGCTCTACACGGCCGGGACCTCCGCCAAGGAGGCCGATCTCGTCGCGCCGGGCCGCTTTCCCGTCCACGTCGCCGGGCGCGGCGGGCAGTACACCTATCACGGCCCCGGCCAGCGCGTGGCCTACGTCATGCTCGACCTGACCCGCCGCCGCCGGGACCTGCGCGCCTACGTCGCCGCGCTGGAGGAATGGCTGATCGCCACGCTGGCCGCATTCAACGTGCGCGGGGAGCGCCGCGAGGACCGCGTCGGCGTGTGGGTGCGCCGGCCGGAGAAGGGCGCGGGCGTCGAGGACAAGATCGCCGCCATCGGCATCCGCGTGCGCCGCTGGGCGACGTTCCACGGCGTCGCGCTCAACGTCGAGCCGGACCTCGCGCATTTCGACGGGATCGTGCCCTGCGGCGTGCGCGAGCACGGGGTCACGAGCCTCGTCGACCTCGGCCTGCCGGTGACGATGCCGGAGGTGGATGCGGTGATGCGCGCGACCTTCGAGGAGATCTTCGGCCCGACCGTCCCCGCCGCCTGAGCGGCCGCTCAGGCCGGCGGCGCGAACTCGGCGCGCAGCGCCGGGCCGTGCGCATCGCGCGCCGGCACCGGGCCGAGCCGCGGCGTCTCCCCGTCGACGAGGGCGCCGGGCGCGAGCAGGGTGACGGGGCCGGCGGGCGTCTCCACGGACACGGTGCGCAGCTGCGGATGCCGCGCGAGGTCGTCGAGCGTGCTCACGCGGCCATAGGCGATCCGCGCCGCCTCGAGCCGGGCGATCACGGCCTCGCGGTCGAGCCCGCCGAAGACCGATGCGATGATCGCGTCGAGCGCCGCGCGGTTCTCCACCCGGGCCGGGTTCGTGGCGAAGCGGGGCTCGCGCGCGATCCCGGGACGCTCCAGCACCCGCGCGCAGAAGGCCTCCCACTCGGCCTCGTTCTGGATCGAGAGGAGCACGGCCTTGCCGTCGGCGCAGTCATAGTCGCCGTAGGGCGCGATCGAGGGGTGGGCGAGCCCCATCCGCGGTGGCGTGCGCCCGCCATAGGCGAACTGCAGCCAGGGCACGTTCATCCAGTCCGCGAGCGCGTGGAACAGCGACACCGAGACGTGCCGACCGCGCCCGGTGACGCCGCGCCCGATCAGCGCCTGCAGGATGCCCTGGAAGGCGGTCATGCCGGCGGCGATGTCGCAGACCGAGACGCCGACGCGGGCCATGCCGTCCGGCGTGCCGGTGATCGCCGAGAGCCCGCTCTCGGCCTGGACAAGGAGATCGTAGGCCTTGAGCTCGCGGTAGGGCCCATCCTCGCCGTAGCCGGAGATGGAGCAGGTGACGAGCCGCGGGTGCTGCGCGCGCAGGCGCTCCGGGTCGAGGCCGAGCCCCGCCGCCTTGCCCGGCGCGAGGTTCTGGATGAAGACGTCGGCCGCCTCGATCATGCGCCGCACCAGCGCGCGGTCGGCCTCCTCGCGCAGGTCGACGCAGATCGATTCCTTGCCGCGGTTGAGCCAGACGAAATAGGCGCTCTCGCCGTTCACGTCCGCGTCGTAGCGGCGGGCGAAGTCGCCTTCGGGCCGCTCCAGCTTGATCACCCGCGCGCCCGCGTCGGCGAGGCGCCCGGAGGCGTAGGGTGCCGCGACCGCCTGCTCGAGCGAGACGACGAGAAGCCCCGCGAGGTCGCCGGCGTCGCTCACGACGCGACGCCCGCCTCGGCGGCGACGCGCGCCGAGATGGCGTCGAGCCAGCGCTCGAGCCGCGCGCGGTTCGCGCCCATGTCGGAATAGCCGATCTGCGAGCGCGAGTAGAGCGCGAGCCGCGAGCGGCCCGGTCCCGCGCCGTAGATGCGCGCGCTCACCGTGTCGGGGAAGCGCATGGTGGGGCTGCGCACGAGGAAGCGGTCCGTCTCCTCGCGCAGGCCGGCATAGACCTGCTCCGTGCCCGGCTCGGCCGCCGCCACTTCGGCGACGATCTCGCGCAGGCGCGCGCCCGGGACGTCGTAGACCGGCGTGACGAAATCGGGCTCGGCGACGCACACGCCCTCAGGGCAGGCGAGCGCATCGTTCGGCGAATCGCGCCGGGCCAGGCTCTCGAAGGTGACGGGGCCGAGATCGGCGGGGCCGAACAAGGCTGTATAGACGTCGTCGATGCCCCCGGGCTCCGGGCCGCGCCAGACGAGGAAGGCGAAGCCCGCGCCGGCGAGGACGGCCGCCGTCAGGAGGATGCGGGGGGCACGGCGCATGGGTGAGGCTCCGTTGGGACGGGTGCGATTTCGCCTGAGCCCGCGCGGATCAGCCGCCGCGGGCGTCCGCCGCGGCCGGAGCGGCCGCGGGCTCCTGCGCGGGCAGGACGAAGACCTGGCCGGGGAAGATCAGGTCCGGGTTGCGGATCTGGTCCTGATTGGCGTCGAAGATTACCGTGTAGCGGATGCCGTCGCCGTAGATGCGCCGCGAGATGCGCCAGAGGCTGTCGCCGCGCACGACGAGGGCGGTGTTCACCGCCGGGATCGTGAGCGTGGCGGTGCGCGCCTCGCCGGTGCCCTCGGCGGAGATGGGGGGCGTCGTGGTGGTGACCGTCGCCGCTGCCGGCGCGGCCTCCTGCGCGGGCGCGGCGGGCGGCACCGGCTCGGCGACGATGCGGGACGCGGACGCGGCGGGCTCGCCCGCGTCGGCCGAGGCGTCCGCCACGACGACCGGCTCGGAAGCCGGCGGCACGGCGGCCGGATCGGCCTCTGGCGCTGCGGCGACGGCGGGCGCCTCCGGCAACGCCGGCATCTCGAAGGACACCTCCGCGCGCGAGAGCACGCGGCCGTCCGCGCCGCCGATCTCGTCGAGGCGCACGCGGTAGACGCCCGGGCGCACGCCGGTGCCGATGGCGAAGGAGACCGCTCCGGCGCCGTCCGCGGCGGCGGCGCCCACGAACGTGTCGTTCAGGTAGAGCCGCACGCCCGCCTCGGGACCGGCCTCGCCGGAGACGTAGAGCCCGCCCCCGCTCTCGGCCTCGACGCTGGCGATGCGCACGCCCGCCCGACCCGGCGTCGGCGACGCCCCGGCGTCGGCGCCCGCGACCTGGACCGCAGGCTCGGCTGCCTCGCGTGCGGCCTCGGCGCCGACCTCCTCTTCGGCCCCGTCGGCCTGCGCTGCGGAGACCGTCTCGTCGGAGGGCATCGGCGAGGATGCGGGCGGCTCGGGCTGCGAGAGCACGCGCGTCGGTGCGCCGGGCTCCGCGAGCGCCACAATGGGCGCGGTGTCCATCGTGTCGGCGACCACGACGGTGACGCTCTGGCGCCCCCGCCGGGCCGTGCCGTCCGCCTCCTGGATCTGGAGCGCGATCTCGTGCGTGCCGGGCGGCAGCGGCGGCGGGACGAAGGCGAAGGCGCCGGTGGCGTCCGCGACGATGATGTCGTGCCGCTCGCCGTTGCGCAGGAGCTCCACGGTCGCGCCCGCACGCGCGCGCCCCGCGATCACGGCATCGCCCGTCGGCTCGACCCGCACGAGGTCGAAGACGGCCTCGGCGTCGTCCGCGCGCGCGACCGTCGGGGCGGGCGCCGGCGCCTCGGGTTCGGGTTGCGCGACCACCGCCTCCGCCGGCGCGGCGGGCTCGACGGCAGCGACGACGACGTCCGGCGTCGCGGCCGGCTCGGCGCTCCCGGCGACGTCCTGCGCGGTCGCGGGAACCGGCGCGGCGGGCACCGAGGGATCGGGGACGACGGTCTCCGCGGCGACGGTCTCCGCGGCGACGGGCTCGGCGACGAGCGGCTCGCCGACCGGCGGCTGCGCCTGGGCGGCCTCGACCGGCGCCTCGTCCAGCGTCTCCGGTGTGGGCGCGACCGTGGGTCGCACATCGGCGACGACCGGCGCGGCGACCTCGGCGCGCTCCGGCGTCATCGCCTCCACCGCGGTCGCGGCGCCGTCCTCGGCGCGCTGGCCCACCCGGCTCTCGTTCACGAGGAAGGCGCCTATCCCGCCCGCGGCGAGCAGGAGCGTGACGATGATCGCGATGATGCGACGCCGTTCGACTGGCACGGCCTGTGGTCCTCTCGTCTCGGGCGGCGCGCACTGGCGTCCCCGCCCTGGAACGGTTTACTTTCCCTGCGCGTCGTCGGAAACCAAAATCGTGGGGCCGGCAAGCACGAATCGCAACATACTTCAGAGAGGTGGCGCGACAATGCGTCGTATCCGGTCGATCTGCGTCTATTGTGGCTCCGCCGAGGGCCGCGACCCGGCTCACCGCGCGGCCGCCGAGGAGCTGGGCCGCGCCATGGCGGCGGCGGGGGTGCGGCTCGTCTACGGCGGCGGCGCGCTCGGGCTCATGGGCGTCGTGGCGCACGCCACGCTGGAGGCGGGCGGAGAGGTCACCGGCATCATCCCCGACTTCCTCACCCGCAAGGAGAAGCTCCTCGACGACGTGCAGGAGACGATCGTCGTCCCGGACATGCACACGCGCAAGCGCCTGATGTTCGAGCGCGCGGACGCCTTCGTGGCGCTCCCGGGCGGGATCGGCACGCTGGAGGAGCTCGTCGAGCAGCTCACCTGGGCGCAGCTCGGCCGCCACAGGAAGCCCATCCTGCTGCTGTCGCTGAAGGATTTCTGGAAGCCGCTCCTCGTGCTCATCGCCCATATGCGCGAGCAGGGCTTCATCCGCCCGGGCCTCGAGCTCTCCCATCTCGTCGCCGAGCGCGCGAGCGAGATCCTCCCCATGCTCGAGGCCGCGGCCGGCCGGGCCCCGCTGGAGGAGGACGGCGAGCGGGCGGCGACGGAGCGCTTCGTCGAGAGGAAGTTCTGAGCGCGCGCGCCCCTCGGGCGGGGGCCGCGCCGCCTCAATAGCTCCCGCGCGCCGCGCGGCGGTCGCGCTTCGACGCCTGAGGCGCGGGCGGGGTCTCGGGGGCCGGGGGCTTGTCGAGGGCGCGCTCGATGACGCCGACGATCTCGCCCATGATGGCGTCGATCTCGTAGTCCTTGGGCGTGTAGACCCTCGAGACGCCCATGTTGGAGAGTACCAGCGCGTCCTCGTTCGAGATGATGCCGCCGACGACGACGGGGATGTGGTCGAGGCCTTCCAGCCGAAGCCGCGCCATCACCTCGCGCACGAGCGGCACGTGGGATCCCGACAGGATCGAGAGGCCGATGACGTGCGCCTTCGTCTCGGCGGCGCGGGCCACGATCTCGGCGGGCGTCTGGCGGATGCCGTCGTAGGCGACCTCCATGCCGACGTCGCGGGCGCGCAGCGCGATCTGCTCGGCGCCGTTGGAATGCCCGTCGAGCCCGGGCTTGCCGACGACCATGGTCGGCGCGCGGCCGAGCTTCTCGGAGAGCTCGCCGACGAGCAGGCGCACCTCGCGCTCGCGCGGGGTGACCTTCGTCTCCAGCGTGACGCCGGTGGGCGCGCGGTACTGGCCGAAGACGGCGCGCAGGCGCTCGCCCCATTCGCCGGTGGTGACGCCGGCCTTGGCGCAGGCGATCGAGGCCTCCATCACGTTCGCGCCGTCGGAGCGCGCGGCGGCCTCCAGCGCGTCGAGGGCGGCCGCGGCCGCCGCCTCGTCGCGGGCGGCGCGCCAGTCCTTCAGGGCGGCGATGGCGCCCTGCTCGACGTCCTCGGAAACGGTGAGGATCGCCCTGTCGCCCGTCACGAGCGGCGAGGGCTCGCCCTCGCGGTAGCGATTGACGCCCACGACGACTCGCTCGCCCTCCTCGATCTCGGAGACGCGCGCGGCGTTGGATTCCACCAGCGCCCTCTTCATGTAGCCGCTCTCGACGCAGGCCACCGCCCCGCCCATCGCGTCGATGGCGGCGAGCTCCGTGCGGGCGGCTTCCTTGATGGCGGCGACCTCGCGCTCGATCACGGCCGAGCCGTCGAAGACGTCCTCGTATTCGAGCAGGTCGGTCTCCAGCGCCAGGATCTGCTGCATGCGCAGCGACCATTGCTGGTCCCACGGCCGCGGCAGGCCCATCGCCTCGTTCCAGGCCGGCAGCTGCACCGCGCGGGCGCGCGCCTTCTTCGAGAGCGTCACCGCCAGCATCTCGATGAGGATGCGGTGGACGTTGTTCTCCGGCTGCTGCTCGGTGAGACCCAATGAGTTCACCTGCACGCCGTAGCGGAAGCGCCGGCTCTTCTCGTCTGCGATCCCGTAGCGGTCGCGGCACACCTCGTCCCAGAGGTCGGCGAAGGCGCGCAGCTTGCAGATCTCGGTGACGAAGCGCATGCCGGCGTTCACGAAGAACGAAATCCGCCCCACCATCTGGGCGAAATCCGCCTCCGGCACGCCCTTGGCCTTCACCCGGTCGAGCACCGCGCAGGCGGTGGCGAGCGCGAAGGCGACCTCCTGAACCGGCGTCGCGCCCGCTTCCTGCAGGTGGTAGGAGCAGACGTTCATCGGGTTCCACTTGGGCATCTCTTCCCGCCCGAAGAGGATCGTGTCGCGGGTGAGCCGCAGGCTCGGCTCGGGTGGGAAGATGTAGGTTCCGCGCGAGAGGTATTCCTTGACGATGTCGTTCTGCGTCGTGCCGGTGAGCGCGTCGCGCGGCGCGCCCTGCTCGTCCGCCACCGCGACGTAGAGCGCGAGCAGCCACGGCGCGGTGGCGTTGATCGTCATCGAGGTGTTCATCGTGGCGAGCGGGATGCCGTCGAGCAGCGTGCGCATGTCGCCGAGATGCGCCACCGAGACGCCGACCTTGCCGACCTCGCCGCGGGCGAGCTCGTGGTCGGGGTCGTATCCCGTCTGCGTCGGGAGGTCGAAGGCGATCGACAACCCGGTCTGGCCCTTGGCGAGGTTGCCGCGATAGAGCCTGTTCGACTCCACCGCCGTGGAATGCCCCGCATAGGTGCGGAAGATCCACGGCTTGTCGCGGGTGCGTCCGGTCTCGCTCGCAGCGGTCTCGCTCATGGCGCCTCTCCCGATCCTCGCCCCGCCTCGCAGGAGGGCAGAGCATGGTGCAATGCATATAGAGCGGGGTCCAGCGCCGCGCCCTCATCCCTTTTGCCGAGATGCGAAGGGGGAACGGAGCGGCCGCCTTCGCCCTTGGTCGTGTTGCGATGCACCCCTCCCGCGCTACTCTCCCGTCACGGGATGCGAGACGACGAGGACCATGCCATGTCGAGCCAGCCGGTGAAGGACGCCTACGAGATCGGGGAGATCCCCCCGCTCGGCCACGTGCCGGCGACGATGCTCGCCTACACGATCCGCAAGGACCGCCACGGCCCGCCGCTGGAGAGCCTCGTCGTCGAGCGCGTGCCGACCTGGGAGATCGGCGACGACGAGGTGCTGCTGTTCATGATGGCCGGCGGCGTCAACTACAACGGCGTCTGGGCCGCGCTCGGGCAGCCGGTGTCGGTGCTCGACTTCCACAAGAACCCCTTCCACGTCGCCGGCTCGGACGCGGCGGGCGTGGTCTGGAAGGTCGGCGCCAAGGTGAAGCGCTGGAAGGTCGGCGACGAGGTCATCGTCCACTGCAACCAGGACGACGGCGACGACGAGGAGTGCAATGGCGGCGACCCGATGCTCTCCGCCTCGCAGCGGATCTGGGGCTTCGAGACGCCGGACGGCGGGCACGCGCAATTCGCGCGCGTCCAGTCGCGCCAGCTGATGGAGAAGCCGCGCCACCTCACCTGGGAGGAGAGCGCCTGCTACACGCTCACGCTCGCGACCGCCTACCGCATGCTCTTCGGCCACCAGCCGCATACGCTCAAGCCCTCCGACAACGTGCTGGTCTGGGGTGCCTCGGGCGGGCTCGGCGTGTTCGGCGTGCAGCTGTGTGCGGCTGCGGGGGCGAACGCCATCGGCATCATCTCCGACGAGACCAAGCGCGACTACGTGCTCTCGCTCGGCGCCAAGGGCGTGATCAACCGCAAGGACTTCTCCTGCTGGGGGCAGATGCCGCAGGTCGGCACCGACGCCTACAACGCCTGGGCCAAGGAGGCGCGCCGCTTCGGCAAGGCGATCTGGGAGCTGACCGGGAAGCAGGACGTCGACATCGTCTTCGAGCATCCCGGCGAGAGCACCTTCCCGGTCTCCTGCCTGGTGGCCAAGCGCGGCGGCATGGTCGTGTTCTGCGCCGGCACGACGGGCTTCAACCTGACCTTCGACGCGCGCTATGTCTGGATGCGCCAGAAGCGCATCCAGGGCTCCCACTTCGCCCACCTCAAGCAGGCCTCGGCGGCCAACCAGTTCGTGCTCGACCGCCGCATCGACCCGTGCATGTCCGAGGTGTTCTCCTGGGACAAGATCCCGCTCGCGCACCAGAAGATGTGGAAGAACGAGCACGCGCCCGGCAACATGGCGGTGCTGGTGGGCGCGCCGCGCACGGGGTTGCGGACGTTCGAGGACGCGCTGGAGGCGGCCGAGGGGTAGTGCTCTGGTCGTGTTGACGTCTGTTCGTCGACGCATGTACACTCGTTTTCATGTCAACGCCGGATGGATTCGAGTGGGACGATGCAAAAGCCGCTTCTAACGAGGCGAAGCATGGAGTCTCGTTCGACGATGCGATCGAGGTGTTCGACGACCCGGCCAGGATCGAGAAGCCCGATGACCGAAAACGGTACGGCGAGGAGCGACTTATTACCTTCGGGGTCGTCGACGGGGTCCCCTTGTGTGTAGTGTACACTGTACGCGGAAATGTCCGGCGGATCATTTCCGCTCGCGCGGCGAGCCGGAGCGAACGCCGGGACATGCTGAGACCATCAGGGAGCACGCGCCATGGCGATCGTCCGTAGAACCCTCGCCGATCAGCAGTCTCGCCCACGCGGCTTGTCGCCTGAGACGCGCGCCCGCTTGCTCGCCCTTTCCGACGAAGAGATCGAGCGGGCTGCGGCGAGCGACCCGGACAATCCCATTCGAACGAGCGACGAGATTGCGCGGATGGTCTCGGCGACGCGCGTCCGCCGTGCGCGCGAGCGTGCCGGCCTGAGCCTCGACGCCTTTGCGCAGCAATTTCGCATCGACCCGGAGCGGCTGGCCGCGATCGAGGCCGGCCGCCTGCTGCCGGACGAGACCCTGGCGGCCTACCTCACCGTCATCGAGAAGGATCCCGACGCCGTGCGCCGCGCGCTCGACGAGGCGCAGGCTCAGTAGATCAGCTCTTCCTCGGCGCGGTTCTTCGAGATCATGATGTCGCCCTTGTCGGCGAGCTCCTTGGCGAGGTTGACCATCGCGAGCTGGGCCTCGTCGACGTCCTTGATGCGGATCGGCCCGAGCGACTCCATCTCCTCGTTGAGGTTCTTGGCGGCGCGGCTCGACATGTTGCCCAGGAAGAAGGCCCGCACCGGCTCCGGCGAGCCCTTGAGCGCCTTGCACAGGACCTGCTTGTCGACCTGGCGGATCAGCGTCTGGGCGGAGGCGGGGTCGAGCTTCGTCAGGTCCTCGAAGGTGAACATCAGCTGGCGGATGCGCTTGGCCGCCTCGCGGTTGAGGTCGTCGAGCGCCGAGAGGAAGCGCGTCTCGGTCTGGCGGTCGAAGGCGTTGAACACCTCCGCCATGGCCTCGTGGGCGTCGCGCTTGGCCGTCTGGGCGACGGCGCCGACGAACTCGAGGCGCAGCGTCTCCTCGATGTGGTGGAGCGCCTCCTTCTGCACGGTCTCGAGCTTGAGCATGCGGTTGACGACGTCGAGCGCGAAGTCGTCCGGCAGCATCGTCAGCACCCGCGCGGCGTGATCGGGGCGCACGCGCGAGAGGATCACCGCGACCGTCTGGGGGTATTCCGAGCGCAGGTAGTTCGCCAGGATCTCCGCGTCGATCTGCGAGAGGCGCGTCCAGATGCGCTTGCCCGAGGTGTTGTAGATCTCGGCCATGATGATGGCCACCTGGTCGGGCGGGAAGACCTTCATCAGCAGCTGCTCGGTGCGCTCCACCGAGCCCGAGACGCCGGAGTTCGACAGCCGCTGGATGAAGTCGACGATCAGCCGCTCCACCGTCGAGGCGTCCACCGTGCCGAGCTGCACCATCGCGTGGGAGACGGTGCGCACCTCCTCCTCGTCGAGCATCGCCCAGATCGCCTTGCCGTGCTGCTCGCCGAGAAGCAGCAGGAAGAGCGCCGCGCGTTGCGGGCCCGGCAGGCCGTCGAACTCGTCGTTGGCGGCGAGCGCGGCGGTCGCGGCGGCGGTGATGGCGGAGGCGGCCATGGCGAGACGGTCCCGGAGCTCACGTGTCTGGTGCGGGATTCGCCATCGCGCCCCCGCGCGCCCAGCACACACGCGCGAGCGTTAACAGGGAGTTAAGCGCCGGGCCGAACCCGGCAGATCCTGCCGGGCGGGGCGCCTCCGTTGCCGGGCGCGGGCCGCCGCCGGGTCGCGCGAACCGTTGCGTCTCAACGAGTTTCCGCATGGCACGTCGCTTGCGGTGCTGCCGGAGAGTGGCGCTGCGTTCCGGCGTCGACGGGAAGCTCAAGAGGGTAGATCGGTCATGGGCAGCTTCGGATCCTTGCTGACGGCGGTGGCGGGCCTCAGGTCCCAATCCTTCAGCATGCAGAACATCTCGGGCAACATCGCGAACTCCTCCACGCCCGGCTTCAAGCGGGTCGACACGAGCTTCGTCGATCTCGTCCCCGAGCAGCCGATCACGCGGCAGGTCTCGGGCTCCGTCAACGCGTTCTCGCGGGCGACGAACACGCTCACGGGCTCGTACCTGCCGACGAACATCGACACCAACGTGGCGCTCAACGGGCAGGGCTTCTTCGTCGTCGGCCAGCCCCCGGTCGCGACGACGACCGTTGTGCGCCAGAGCCCCGAGCTCTACACCCGCCGCGGCGATTTCGAGCTCGACCGGCAGGGCTACATGGTCAACGGCGCCGGCTACGCACTGCGCGGCACGATGCTCGATCGCACGACCGGCGCGCCGCTCCCCAACCAGCAGGGCGGCTTCATCCAGATCACGCAGGAGCTGCTCGGGCGGCTCGACCCGAACCCGACCTCGACGGTGAACTACCAGGCCTCGCTGCCGACGAACCCGGGAACGGTCACCGCCCAGGGAGGCGGCGCCGCCGAGATGGCGCCGGCCGGCGGGCCGGCGGCGATCACGGAGGCGCAGGAGACCGACTTCCTGAACTCGACGCTCCCCGGCGGCAGCGTCACGGTCTACAACGCCGTGGGTGCGATCGGCAGCATGAACCTGCGCTGGGGACGGCTGACCAACGATCCCGCGACCGGCAGCACCTGGGCGCTCTACTACGAATCCCGCTCGGGCACGCCGACCGACACCTGGCGGCGCCTCGACACCGACGCCGTGTCCTTCAACACCGCCGGCGCCATGACCGGCCCCGCCGACGGCGCGCTCTCGTCGGGCACGGACATCACCATCAACAACGTCGTCTTCCAGCCCGTCGACATCAACATCCAGGGCGGCATGACGGTCAACGACACCGGCGGCTCGGTGATCCCGAGCTTCATCGAGCAGAACGGCTTCGGCGTCGGTCGCTACGAGAGCGTGGCGATCTCCGAGGAAGGCGTGGTCTCGATCGCCTACAGCAACGGCCAGGTGCGCCCGGTGGCGGAGCTGTCCCTCGTCGGCTTCTTCGCGCCCAACGCCCTGCGCCGCGTGGACGGCGGCGCCTTCGAGGCGACCCGAGAATCCGGCGACCCCTCCGTCGCCTTCGCCCGCGGCACCGTGCTCGCGGGCGGCGTGGAGAGCTCCAACGTCGACATCTCGGAGGAATTCGCCAAGATGATCGTCACCCAGCAGGCCTACACCGCCAACACGCGCGTGATCTCGGCCTCGCAGGAGATGATCCGCGACGTGCTCAACGTCGTGCGGTGACCGCGGCCGCCGGCGCGATC
Source organism: Salinarimonas sp. NSM (assembly GCF_052380005.1). Lineage (NCBI taxonomy): Bacteria > Pseudomonadati > Pseudomonadota > Alphaproteobacteria > Hyphomicrobiales > Salinarimonadaceae > Salinarimonas > Salinarimonas sp. NSM. The sequence goes on along the minus strand of NZ_JBQTCJ010000091.1, from coordinate 185 downwards.
AGCCGGCGCGCGGCGGCGAAAATCCCGCGGGCGGGGAGACCGGGGCGGCCGACCGAGCTCGGTGCGAGGCTCCAGTCGTTGCGCACCGGCGCCGGCGCGAGCGGCCGGCGTGCGACCAGGGCGGCGAGGGCGGGCGCCTCCACGGGCGTGGCGGCGGTGAGCCAGGCATGGTCGCGCACCAGGAT
>NZ_JBQTCJ010000090.1:0-14113 GCF_052380005.1 Salinarimonas sp. NSM | reverse complement strand
ACTGTCAACCACTCAACCGGTCCATTCCGTCAGGGATATATCCGGTCCGAACACCCACCCCCACCCCTCCCCACGAGGGGGAGGGGAGACCGCCGGCGGCCTTCATCGGCGGATCGTTCACCTTGCTTCCATGTGTTCCACGGCCCGAAATCGTGTCGACGAGCCCCTCCGGCAGGCTACCATCACGCCGCTACGCCCGCCATCAGCAGGCCGAGCTCGCCCTCGTTCGTCTCCTCGGGCCGGCGCTCGCCGGTGATGCGGCCGCCGCACATGGCGAGGATGCGGTCCGACAGGCTCATGATCTCGTCGAGCTCCACCGAGACGAGCAGGATGGCGACGCCCTGGTCGCGCAACGCGATCAGGCGCTTGTGGATGAACTCGATGGCGCCGATGTCGACGCCGCGCGTCGGCTGGCCGACGAGCAGAACCTTGGGGCCGCGCTCGATCTCGCGCGCGAGCACGAGCTTCTGCTGGTTGCCACCGGAGAAGTTCGCCGTCTTGAGCCGAGGCGCCGGCGGGCGCACGTCGTAGAGTTCCATCTTGCGCTGCGCGTCGGCGATCATCCGCCCCTGGCTGAGGATCGGGCCGGTGCCGTAGGCCGGGTCGTCGGTGAAGCCCAGCGCCGCGCTCTCGAAGGCTTCGAAGGACGGCACGAGGCCCATGCGGATGCGGTCCTCCGGCACGTGCAGCAGCCCCATGCCGCGCAGGCGGTGCGGATCGCGCTCGCTCGCATCGAGCACGCGCCCGCCCACCGCGATGGTTCCCGTCGCGACGGGGCGCATGCCGGCGATCGCCTCGAGCAGCTCGCTCTGGCCGTTGCCCGCGACGCCGGCGATGCCGACGATCTCGCCGGCGCGCACGTCGAAGGAGACGTCGATCACGCGCATGACGCCGAGCTGGTCGGCGACGGAGAGGTTGCGCACGGAGAGCATCGGCTCGCCGGGCCGATGCTCGCCCTTCTCGACGTGGAGGAGCACGTGGCGGCCCACCATCATGTCGGCGAGCTGGGCGGGCGAGGTCTCGGCGGTGCGGACGGTCGCCACCATCTCGCCGCGGCGCATGACGGAGACGCTGTCCGTCGCGGCCATGATCTCGTGCAGCTTGTGCGTGATCAGCACGATCGTGACGCCGCGCGACCGCAGCGTCCGCAGGAGCTCGAACAGCCCTTGCGCCTCGTGCGGGGTGAGCACGGCGGTGGGCTCGTCGAGGATCAGGATCTCGGCGCCCCGGTAGAGCGCCTTGATGATCTCGACGCGCTGCTGGAGACCCACCGAGAGGTCGCCGATGAGCGCGTCGGGATCGATGGTCAGGCCGTAGTCGGCGTCGAAGCGCGCGAGCTCCTTGCGCACCTTGGCCTCGCCGCCGGCGAGCAGCTGCCCGCCCTCCGCGCCGAGCATGACGTTCTCGACGACGGTGAGCGTGTCCACCAGCATGAAGTGCTGGTGGACCATGCCGATACCCGCCGCGATCGCGTCCGCCGAGGAGCGGATGCGCAGACGCTCGCCCTTGACCCTCACCTCCCCCGAGTCGGCCTCGTAGAAGCCGTAGAGGATCGACATCAGGGTCGACTTCCCGGCGCCGTTCTCGCCCACGATGCCGTGGATGCTGCCGGCCTCGACCCGGAGGTTCACGTCCTTGTTGGCGTGGACCGGGCCGAAGCTCTTGTTGACGCCGACGAGCTCGATGGCGGGAGACGACGCGGAGGACATGGCCGGGCTGACCCTCAGGCTCGTTCGTACGATGCGGTCACATCGACACGGCGGGGCAGGTCGAGTCCGTCATGTAGTCGTGCACCATGACGTCGCCGGCGATGATCGCCGCCTCGGCCTCGGCGACCGCGTCGCGCATCTCCTGCGTGATCAGGCTCTCGTTGTTCTCGTCGAGCGCCCAGCCGACGCCGCCCTCGGCGAGGCCCAGCACCTGCACGCCGGCTGCGAACTCGCCCGCACGCGAGGCGGTGAAGAGCTGGTAGGTGGCGTTGTCGACGCGCTTGAGCATCGAGGTCAGCACCGAGCCCGGATGCAGCATGTTCTGGTTCGAATCGACGCCGATGCCGAGCGCACCGGCGTCCGCCGCCGCGCGCAGCACGCCGATGCCGGTACCGCCGGCCGCGTGGTAGATCACGTCCGCGCCCTGCTCGATCTGCGAGCGGGTGAGCTCGCCGCCCCGCACCGGGTCGTTCCAGGCCGCGCCGGTCGTGCCCGTCATGTTGACGATCACCTCGGCGTCCGGCGCGACCGCCTTCACGCCCTGGGCGTAGCCGCAGGCGAACTTGCGGATGAGCGGGATGTCCATGCCGCCGACGAAGCCGACCGTATCAGACTCCGACGCCATGGCCGCGAGCATGCCGACGAGATAGGAGCCCTCGTGCTCCTTGAAGACGTAGGAGGCGACGTTCGGCAGGTCGATCACCGAGTCGATGATGGCGAAGTCGGTCTCCGGGAACTCCGCGGCGACGCGCTCGAGCGCCGATTGCTGCGAGAAGCCCACCGCCAGGATCGGCTCGAAGCCCTGCTCGGCGAAGCGGCGCATGGCCTGCTCGCGCTGGGCGTCGTTCTGCGGCTCGAACTCGCGGAAGTCGATGCCGGTCTCCTCCTGGAAGCGCGTGGCGCCGTTGAAGACACCCTCGTTGAACGAACGGTCGAACTTGCCGCCCAGGTCGTAGATGATGGCCGGGCGCACGTCCTCCTGCGCCGCGGCCGGGCCGTAGGCGGCGAGCGTCAGCGCAGTCGCGCCCAGGAGGGCGGTGATCGTCTTCTTCATGTGAGCGAACCCCTCTTGCGGAGCGGGAGCCCAGCTCCCGTTGGGCCACAAGGTGGCACGGGCTTTCCCGTACAGTAAAGCCCGTTCGCGTCGCACCGCGGCGATATTCACGGCCGACGCGCGGGCCCGCCGCGGCGCGCCATGGCGGCCCGGACGTGGACGCCCGCGAGCGTGTGACGCGCCGCCGCGATGCGCCGGTCCGAAAGCTCCCCAGAGAGGGCCCGCACCGCCGCGAGCGCCGACTCGATGGTGGCCGCCGCGTCATCGTCCGGGTGCCTGCTCGACCTGTCCCGCATCCGACCCTCCCTCCACCCGCGCGAGCCCGCGCCCGGGCGCATCGACGATGATCCCGCGGCGCGTCATCGCCGCACTTTGCGGCGGGCTCGCGGCCCGGATGCGGCGCGCCGACGGCGTTTCCGTAGCGGAAAGCACCTCACACGGACGTGTAAAAATTGGGCAACCATGCTGTCCTTTTCAGCTTGGATTTTGCAGCGCACGCGCCTATCTTCAGATCGTGGTCGCAGCGATCCGTCGCCCGGCCATATGCCCTCCTTGGGCGTTTCCTCCCTAGACTTAAGGCCGCCGTACCCCGGCGGCTTTTTTTTGCGTGGAGGATCTGTACTATCAAGAATAACCTTATCGTCTTTTATCTCTGATTGGTTGCTGTTTGTCGCCGAATTTCGTATCGATTCCGCGTGCCGCCAACGCTCCGCTTCGAATGGAATCACGCCAAGGCAGCCTCGAACGAGGCGAAGCACGACGTATCGTTCGGCGACGCGGCCATGGCACTCGTCGACCCGAGCCGGGTTGTCAGGGTCGACGGCCGGCGCGACTATGGTGAGGTCCGCTTCCGCGCGATCGGTTAAGATGGCGGCGCGCTGCTCGCCGTCGTCTTCACCGTACGGGGCGCGGCATGCCGCATCATCTCCGCGCGGCGGGCGAACCGGAAGGAGCAGGTCGAGTACGAGTCGGGCCGCAAAGCGCAGAGGAGCTGAGCGATGGCGATCGCGCGCATGACGTTGGACGAGGCGCTCGCCGCCGCGCGGGACGAGGCTCCCGGCCGGCGGGCACGACTTGCAGCCGTGACCGACGAGGAGATCGAGCGCCGCGCGCACGAGGACGACGAGAATCCGCCCTGGACCGACGAGGAACTCGCCCGCGGCGTCGCCGGGCGCCGGGTGCGGCTCGCGCGCGAGCGCGACGGCCTGTCCCAGGCGGAGTTCGCCCGCCGCTACTGCCTCACCCGCGAGACGGTCGAGGCGCTGGAGGACGGCGCGCTCCTGCCCGACCCGGCGCTCGACGCCTATCTGCGCGCCATTGAGGCCGATCCCGACGGCGTGCGGCGATCGCTCGCCGCCGGTGCGCGGTGAAGCCGCACCGCCCACGCGTCCACGGGCGCTACGGCGCGCCCGCTCCCCCGCTTCCGTCGCCCTCCTCCTCCTCGTCGCGAAACAGCACCCAGGCGAAGGCGATCCGCGCGATCGCCGTCATCGCGGTGAGCCCGGCGAAGGCGTAGGCGATGAGCGGGAACCAGGCCGGGACGAGGATCATCAGCGCGAAGGCGAGGATGGTCTCCGTGCCCTCCGCCAGCCCGGCGGTGAAGTAGATCGACTTCACCCCCCGTGAGGCGGTCTCCATGCCGCGCTTGGCCGCGACCGCCGCGAAGGCGAGGAAGCTCGCGCCGTTGACGTAGAACGCGAACAGGATCACCGCCGCGGGCAGGCCGAAGGCCGCCGGGTCGCGCAGCGCGAAGCCGAGCGGCACCGCGCCGTAGAAGACGAAGTCGAAGACGATGTCGAGGAAGCCGCCGCGGTCGGTCTTGGCGCTCGCGCGGGCGACCGCCCCGTCGAGCCCGTCGCACAGGCGCGAGAGCGCCAGCATCGCGAGCGCGACGGTGTCCGCGGACGCCGCGATCGCGGCCGCGCAGGCGAGCCCGAAGGCGAGGCCCGCCGTCGTGATCGCATCCGCCCCGACGCCCGCGCGGGCGAGGATCGCCCCCGCCCGGTCGAGCGGCGGGTCGATCAGCCGTCGCATCACCCCGTCGAGCACGGATGCACTCCCGCGTGCGTGTGCGGGCTACGATTGACGATGGCCATGGGCCGGCTTACCACCTGGTTCATCACCCTTCCCCGTGTCCGCGACACCCGGACCCGCTCGCGCCCACCGCGCCGGAGGCCGCTCATGTACACCGCCGTGACGAACGGCGTCCGCGTGACCGTGACGCCGTCCTACATGGAGGAGCAGTCTCGCCCCGAGGAGGGGCGGTACTTCTTCGCCTACACCGTGGAGATCGTGAACCTCAATCCCGAGCGCGTGCGCCTACGCGATCGTTACTGGAAGATCGTCGACGGCCATGGGCGCGTTCAGGAGGTGCACGGGTCCGGGGTCGTGGGGCAGCAGCCCGTGCTCGGCCCCGGCGAGATGTTCACCTACACGAGCGGCTGCCCCCTGGACACGCCCGACGGCACGATGCAAGGCCACTACCGCATGGAGCGCGGCGAGGGCGAGGTCTTCGAGGCCGAGATCCCCGCCTTCTCCCTCGACGCGCCGAACACGCGCCGCTCGTTGCACTGATCTCCCCTACCCGCCCGGAAGGTCCCGCCTCGATGAGCCCAGCTTCCCTGTCGCCGCTCGAGATGCTCGAGAGGCTCGTCGGCTTCGACACCGAGAGCCAGAAGTCGAACCTCCCGCTCATCGACTTCGCCCAGGACTGGCTCGCCGCCCACGGCGTCGACGCGATCCGGCTTCCCAACGCGGCGGGGGACAAGGCCGCGCTCGTCGCCACGATCGGGCCGAAGGTGGACGGCGGCATCGTGCTATCGGGCCACACCGACGTCGTGCCCGTCGCGGGCCAATCCTGGTCGAGCGATCCGTACCGGCTGCACGTGGCGGACGGGCGGGCCTACGGGCGCGGCACGACGGACATGAAGGGCTTCGACGCGCTCGTGCTCGCCCTCGTGCCCCATTTCGTCGCAACCGACCTCGTTCGGCCGATCCACATCGTCCTCTCCTACGACGAGGAGACCACCTGTCTCGGCGTCGTCGACGCCATCGCAGCCTTCGGGCGCGACCTGCCGCGCCCCGCCGCGGTGATCGTCGGCGAGCCGACGGGGCTCGAGGTGGCGGACGCGCACAAGGGCGTCGCCATGTGCGAGACGCGGGTCGGCGGCACCGAGGCGCATTCCTCGCGCATCACCGAGGGCGCGAGCGCCGTCATGGCGGCGGGCGCGCTGGTCGCACGGCTCAACGCGCTCGGCGACCGCCTGATCGGCGACGGAGACCCGACGGGGCGCTTCGATCCGCCGTTCTCGACGCTCCACGTCGCCACCATCGCCGGCGGCAGCGCGCGCAACATCCTCGCGCGCGAGTGCGCCATCGGCTGGGAGATCCGCTACATCCCCGGGGTCGACATGGGCGTGCTCCAGGCGGAGGTCGAGGCGCTCTCGCGCGCCGTCGAGGCCGAGCGGCTGACGCGGTACGGGCCGTTCGGCGCGATCTCGAACGTCTGGTCCGTGGACGTGCCGGGGCTCGCACCCGAGCCGGGCTCGGAGGCGGAGCGGCTCGCTTTGCGCGTCGTCCGGCGCAACCGGCCCGTGACGGTCTCCTACGGCAGCGAGGCCGGCCGCTTCCAGGGCGCGGGCCTGCCCACCGTCCTGTGCGGTCCCGGCGACATCGCCCGCGCCCACAAGGCGGACGAGTACATCACGCTGGACGAGCTCGCCGACGGAGAGGCGTTCCTGCGGCGGCTGGCGGCCGAGCTCTCCCGCTGAGCCGCGTCAGCGCACGAGGCGGACCTCGGCGCTCGCGGAGGCGCCGTCGTCCGTCGGCCCGAGTCGCCAGTTCGCATCGTTGAGGATCAGCCGGTCGACCACGATGGTCACGGCGTCCGCTTCGATCCGCGAGCGCGCGTTCATCACCAGCTCGCGGCTCGGCAGGTGGATCAAGCCCTCGAGCTGGTTGCCGACGGAATTGTTGAGAATGAACTGTGAGCGCGCGAGTCCCGGTGTCTCGAAGAAGAGAATACCGTCCGTCGCCCCGCCCTCCGGCGCCGATAGCGCCACGTCCATGGCGCTGTTGAACTGGATCTTCGCAGTCGAGGCGAAGTAGAACGTCACCCCCTCCCCGCGCCAGACACCGCCGTTCACGTTCCAGCCGCCGTCCTTGACGATGTAGAGGCCCGGTTCCAGCGTCACCCGAGGCGCGTTGTTGAAGTTGTGCCAGCCGCAATAGACGCCCGGTGAGAGCGTGACGCTCCCGCCGTTGTAGTTGCCGTTGGAATAGTCGCAGCTGCCGACCTCCGGCACCGGCATCGAGCCGGCGTAGGGATCGTCCGCCGCCTCGCAGCCGAGCTCGAGCCCCGACACGGTCGCGCCGTTGTCGATGATGTCGCGGCCCGCGACGCAAACGCGGCGCGCGGCGAGCACGGCACCGGCGTTGAGGATCGCGGCCGGGCGCGCCCGGCTGCGCACGTGGATCTCGCAATCGGGTGCGATCACGTCCGCGCCGCTGTTGACGAGGAAGGGCTGGGGCGTCGTCCCGTCGAGCACGAGTACGCACGGACCGGTCGGCGCGCTTCCGCGCACCGCCTCCGCACGGACGCCGACGTCGAAGGCGGGAAGACCCACCGCGCGCAGGAAGATCGTAGGCACGCTGAAGTCCGCCTCGCCGACGACGCGGCCGCCCTCGCCGAGCGAGAAGCGCGCATCCACCTCGGCCGCGTGCGGGACCCGGCTCGCGTCGAAGGCGCGCTGCGCCACCGCCGCGTGCTCCTGCGGCGCGCGCGCGCCGGCGAGCACGGCGGCATCGAGGGCGGACTGGATCGTCGTGCGCACATTCGTCGTACGCGTGTAATCGACCGCGGCCCCCGCGAGGCCGATCACCGGCAGGAGCACGAGCGCGAGCGGGATCACCGCGCTGCCGCACGTATCGTAGAGGAAGGGGCGCATACGTCGAAGCCTCCGGGAGGTGGCTACGGTCTAGCTTGAAAAGATGAATGCTCGCTTATGGTCTGTGTACGGTACCGCTCCCTCATGGGTCCTCATCGACCGCCTCGGCAAAAGAGGAGCGGCTGGCATCACCCGCATTTCTCAATTGCGGGAATTTCTCGTCAGCAGTTGATCAACCAATCCGACTCCGCCGGCCGATCGTGGTTGGTGCGACTTGCTTCCATTTCTGAAGAGATCTCCAGGATTCCGGAGCGTTCATTGGTCGAGGATCGGCGCGCGCTGGGGTAGACCGCCTGGGGGCCATGTGGCGTCTCGCTTCCGCCGGCAGCCTCTGTACGACGACGACACCGGCCGCCCCGATCGACGCGAACGCGTCGGCGGGGCGGCCGTCCCACGCTCCGGAGCCTTCCCGATGGTGCCACCGATCGACCGCCCGACCCAGCGCGCCCCGCAGCCCGTCCTCGTGGATCGGCCCCGGAAGGAGCGCACGCTCCCCATCGACAAGGACGTCTTCGCCCACCGCCTGTGGCAGGCGATCAAGCGCAGCGGGCTGACCTATCGCGAGACCGCGCGCCTCGCCCAGGAGCGGCTGCCGCAGGGCTTGCGCATCTCGGACGTCAGCGTCTGGTCCTACGCCAAGGGCCGGAGCCTGCCGCGCCGGATGGCGCAGATCGAGGCGCTCGCAGAGGTGCTCGGCGTCGGCGTCGGCGACCTCGTCGAGGAGGTCGACTCGATGCGCGCGCACGCCCCGGGTTACCCACCGAATTCCGGCACCCGCGTCGAGGACCTCGGCGACGGCCGCGCGCGCCTCGTCGTCGACCTCACCCTCCCCTGGGACCGCGCCATCGCGGCCCTGCGACTGCTGAAGGGGGACGAGGCGGTGGACGCCATCGAGGCTCCGGCGGCGGAACGAGCCCCCTCCGTCGGCGCGACCTGACGCACTCCCGCCCGCGGGAGAGCCGGAACGGCGACAGCGGTGCTCAGCGTCGTGCGTCCTGGGCGATCATCCGCAGGATGAACGCTCACCTCCCGTCAGCCCCCCTGCCCCGCCTTGTGGGCGAGCCGGATCGGCTCGGGGAGGCGGTACTTCTCGGTGGTGCGCACGACGAGCGCGACCGCGCCGTCGAGGTCGGCGCGGTGCCCGGGCGAGATGAACATCGGGTTCATCCGCGTGCGCGTGCGCACCGCCATGCCGATCGTCTCGCCGTCGTCGGTGAGCGGCGCCATCGCGCCCTTGTCCTCGGGCAGCAACGCGAAGCGCCCGCACAGCCGGGTCTTGCCGCATCCGATCGTGGGGCGCTCGAGGAAGAGCCCGAGATGGCAGGCGGTGCCGAAGCGCTGCGGATGGGCGATCCCCGCCCCGTCGAAGAGGAAGACGTCGGGCTCGTGCCCGAGCTTCTCGAAGGCGTCGAGGAGCGCCGGCCCCTCGCGGAAGCTCGTCATCGCCGGCGTGTTGGGCAGCCGCACGGTACCGTGCCCGTGCACCGTCTCCACCGGCTGGAGATCCGGGAAGGTGGCGACCACGACGACCGCGTGCGCCACGTCGTCCTTGATGACGACGTCCGACCCGGCGATCAGGCGGACCGCGTCCAGATCGAGCGGCGTGGCTACGTCGATCTCGCCCCGGAGCTCCTTCTGGAGGCGCAGGGCGGCGTCGAGGTCGAGATCCCAGTCGTGGCGGCGTTCGAGCTTCATGGACGCCCAAACGCCGTGAGGCTTCGTAAAGTTGCGGATGCTCCGCCCGCCGCGACGCGATGCGTCAGGGCGCGAAGCGGAAGTGCATCACGTCACCGTCGTGCACCACGTATTCTTTGCCTTCGAGCCGCATCTTGCCCGCCTCGCGCGCACCGGCCTCGCCCTTCAATTCCACGTAATCGTCGTAGGCGATGGTCTCGGCGCGGATGAAGCCCTTCTCGAAGTCGGTGTGGATGACGCCCGCCGCCTGCGGGGCGCGGGTGCCGGTCGTGATCGTCCAGGCGCGGGCCTCCTTGGGCCCGACGGTGAAGTAGGTGAGCAGCCCCAGCAGCCGGTAGCCGGCGCGGATCACGCGGTTGAGGCCCGGCTCGGCGAGGCCGACCGCCTCGAGGTACTCCGCCTGCTCCGCCTCGGGCAAGACCGCGATCTCGCTCTCGATCTTGGCGGAGACGACCACCGCCTGTGCGCCTTCCTCCATCGCCCGGGCGAAGACGCGTTCGGAGAAGGCGTTGCCGGCGTCCGCCGAGGCCTCCTCGACATTGCAGACGTAGAGCACGGGCTTGGCGGTGAGGAGCTGGAGCATGTCGAAGGCGCGACGCTCCTCCGCCGAGACCTGGACGAGCCGCGCGGGCTTGCCGTCCTGCAGCAGCACGAGGGCGCGCTGGCAGAGGTCGAGGCTCTCCTTCGCCTCCTTGTCGCCGCCCTTGGCCTTCTTCTCGAGGCCGGTGACGCGCCGCTCGAGGCTGTCGAGATCGGCCAGCATCAGCTCGGTCTCGATGGTCTCGATGTCGGCGACGGGGTCGATCCTGCCCTCGACGTGGGTGACGTCCTCGTCCTCGAAGCAGCGTACCACGTGGGCGATGGCGTCGACCTCGCGGATGTTGGCCAGGAACTGGTTGCCGAGCCCCTCCCCGCGCGAGGCGCCGCGCACCAGCCCGGCGATGTCGACGAAGGTGAGCCGCGTCGGCACGATCTGCGCAGACTTGGCGATCGCGGCGAGCGCATCGAGCCGCACGTCGGGCACGGCGACGTCGCCGACGTTGGGCTCGATCGTGCAGAACGGATAGTTCGCCGCCTGCGCCGCGGCCGTCTGCGTCAGCGCGTTGAAGAGCGTGGACTTGCCGACGTTCGGCAGCCCGACGATGCCCATGCGAAAGCCCATGGTTGTTTTCCTGTCTCGTCGTTCAGATGTCCCGCAGGACAGTGTCGATGTCGGCGGTGAACGGGTCGACGATCAACATACCGTCGACCGATTGCCCATTCTGGAGGTCTTCTGTGAGGAGGATCTCGCAGCCGAAGTCCAGCGCTGAGGCCAGCATGACTGAATCCCACCAGGAAAACCTGTGCAGCAACAGCAGATCGATTGCGGCTCGCGTGGTGTCCGAATCCATGCGTGCACGGCAGAACTCGGAATAGTCGCGCGCCTTTTCGAGGACGTCGAGAAGCGGAAGGAACGCGTAGCGACGTGTGAGCACCGAGACGAATTCGTTGATGATCTGCGGGCTGACGACGAGGGCCTCCCGCGCTGCGAGCCTCTCAATCCACGCGGTGGCGATCGCCGCCTTCGTCGGATCGTCCGTCTGCAGCGGGTAGATCAGGACGTTCGTGTCGACGAAGACGCTCTTCATAGATCTCGTCCCGCTTCGGCAACGGGCCCCCGCCCAGCTTCCATTTCGGCCCCTTCAGGACGTCGGCGACGACGTCCGCTTGGCTACGCTTGCGACCGAGCTTCATCTCGACCGTCTCCGAAACGTACCGCGACAGGCTCTTCCCCTGCTTCGCCGCCTCGACGCGTGCGCGCGCGAGCACGTCCTCGTCGAGGGTGATCGTGACATTCTTCATGCCCGCGCTCCGTTCACGAAAACACGAGATCCGTGTCTCCGTGATGTCGTGCAGGCTGCGCGGCATGTCAACCTCGACTGCTCAACCGCCGCCCTTCTCCCCCGGCCGCTTCACCTCCCCCCAGCCGCGCCCCTCCATGGCGAGATGCACCTTGTTCTGGAACGAGGCGTCGTCGCCCTTGGCGAGCAGCTCGGCGTGGTCCGCCACCGCGCGGCAGAGGTCCTCCACCCAGGGCTGCTCGGCCTTGGCGAAGTCGTTGAGCACGTAGCCGTGGACGAGCGCCTTGTCGCCGGGATGGCCGATGCCGAGGCGCACGCGGCGATACTCGTTGCCGCATTGCGCGGTGATCGAGCGCAAGCCGTTGTGGCCGGCGTTGCCGCCGCCCTTCTTCATGCGCAGCTTGGCCGGAGCGAGATCGAGCTCGTCGTGGAAGACGCAGACGTCGTCGAGCGGGATCTTGTAGAAGCGCATCGCCTCGGCGACGGCGCGCCCGCTCTCGTTCATGTAGGTGAGCGGCTTGACCAGCAGCACGCGCTCGCGCCCGACGAGCGCCTCGGACGCCTCACCCTGGAAGCGTCGGCGCCAGGGGGCGGCGCCGTGGACGCGGGCGATCTCGTCGATCGCCATGAAGCCGATGTTGTGGCGGTTGCCGGCATAACGGGCGCCGGGATTGCCCAGCCCGACGAAGAGGCGCACGCGTCCCTCCCCAGAAACGGCGAAACGCTCCGGCCCGTCGGCCGGAGCGCTCGCAGAAAGCAGCTTCGCGAGAAGGGCGCGGATCAGCCCTCCTGCTCCCCGCCCTCGGCCTTCTCGGCGGCCTCCTGCTGGAGCGCCTCGCGGACGCCCGCCGGGACGGCGATGGTGGCGATGGTGAAGTCGCGGTCCTGGATCACCGGCGTCACGCCCTTGGGCAGGGTGACTGCGGAGATGTGCAGGCTGTCACCGATGTCGAGCGTCGAGATGTCGATGTCGATCGAATCCGGGATCGCATCGGCGGGGACGTTGAGCTCCACCGTGTGGCGCACGACGTTGAGCGTGCCGCCGCGCTTGAGGCCGACCGCCTTCTCCTGGTTGACGAAGTGCACCGGCACCTCGACCGCGATCGTCTGGCCCTTGGCCACGCGGAAGAAGTCGATGTGGATCGGCATGTCCTTGACGGGGTCGAGCTGGTAGTCGCGCGGGATCGCGTGCTCGGTCTCGCCACCGACCTCGATGTCGAACATCGTGGTCATGAAGCCGCCGGCGTAGATCAGCTTCTTCATCTCGTTGAAGTCGACGGCGATTGCGCGGGGCGGCTTGCCGGCCCCGTAGACGACGGCGGGCACGTGGCCCTGACGGCGGGCTTCGCGGGCGGCCCCCTTGCCGACCCGATCGCGCGCCACGGCCTGGAGAGTCTTGGTCTCGGACATGGTCGTGATTTCCTCGATGGTGCTGGAAACGCCGAAGGCCGCCAACGCGGCGGCCCGGCGCGCGCCCGTGCCTCCAAGGGTGTCTAGCGGGCGCGAGGGCGGCTTATAGGCGGGTTCGGGGGGAAGGGCAAGGCGCCCGCGCGCGCCTTCGAGGCCCATGCCTCCTCAGGCGGCCACGCCGAGCCGCCGCGCGCGGATCGCCTCGACGATGCCGCGCTCCACGTGGGCGAGCGCGACGTCGAGCGCGGCGTCCTCGGCCATGGCGCGGCTCGCCTCGCGGGCCTCCTCGCGGGCGGCCTCGACCTCGTAGCGGCGCAGCAGCACGAGGAGCTTGCCGGCTTCCTCCGCGGGCAGCGTGGCACAGGCGGACAGCACCCGCTCGACCATGCGGCGCGAGAGCTGTGCGCCGCAGCTCGCCCGGTCGCCCTCCGGCTCGCGCAGCGCCGACAGCGCCGCCTCGAAGGCGGGCAGCAGCGCCGGCGGCAGCTTCGCGCGGCGGTAGAGCGCCGGGAAGCCCGCGCCGCGCGGATCGTGCAGCAGGGCGACGACGCGCTTGGCCGGCATCTCGGCGAGATCAGCGAAGGCGGCCTCGGCGAAGGGCATGGCGCGCGAGAGGATGGCGCGCAGGATCATCGCCGGCGTCAGCTGGCCCGAGCGGCGCAGGTGCGCGACGAGGCGCATCGCGTCCGCCTGCGCGCCGGCCGACAGCGCCACCGTGGTCTTCTCCCGCGCCTCGCGCACGACGCGCGCGCCGCGCTCGGCCGAGAGCCAGCCGCAGCCGACGACGAAGCGCTCGAGCCGTGCGGCCACGGCGACCGCGATGGTCTGGCGCACGTCGACCGGGCAATCGGCGCGGGCGAGCAGCGCCTCGCGGATCGCGGGCTCCTCGCCGAGCCGCTCGTGGATGCGTGCGAAGGTCGAGGGCGCGAGGCCCGCGCCGGGATTGCCGAGGAGCTCCGCGACCGCCTGCGGGCAGGCGATCTCCGCGAGCGCCGCGGACACGGCGGAGGAGAGCCGCGGGCGAAGCGCGATCGCGGTCTGCACGAAGTCGTCGCCGAGCGCGGCGCAGTCGACGAGGTCGGCGTCCGTCAGCAGCGGCGAGCGGGCGAGCACGAGGGCGGCTATGCCGCTCTGGTCGGAGGCGAGCGCCACCACCAGGTGGCGCGGCGCCTCCGGGGCGTTCGCCACCGCCTCGGCCAGCGCCCGCCGCACCAGCGGCGAGGGATCGTCGAGCATCGCGGTGAGCGCGGTCTCGGCGTCGCGGCGGTCGGCGGCGGCGAGATCGCCGTAGAGATAGGCCCGCGCGAGCGCGCTGACCGCCTCGGCGCGGTCGCCGGGGGAGGCCGTGCGGGCCCACAGGAGGAAGCGCCGGACGATCATCGTGCCCCCCGAGCCACGGCGGCGAGGTCGAGCGGGCCCTCGGCGCGGCCGGCGGCGCCGCGGGGCGGGGCCGTGGCG
>NZ_JBQTCJ010000089.1:0-14464 GCF_052380005.1 Salinarimonas sp. NSM | reverse complement strand
CAGGCTCATAACCTGAAGGTCGCAGGTTCAAATCCTGCCCCCGCAACCAACGACACTTCGAGCCCCAGTGCATGCGCGCTGGGGCTTCTTGCTGTCCGCATCGTCGTGCCCTCCCCTGCCGTGGCGCAAAGCGTCAGGATCCGCGCCAGATCGCCGTGGAGCGTCAGCGCGACGCCGCCCTCCTCGTTCGGCGCGACCACGATCGTCTCGACCATCGAGCGGATCAGCTCCATCGCCTCGTCGCGGTGCTCGGCATCGTCGAGCCGGCTCTCGAGCGCCGCGACGCGCTTCGCATAGAGGTCCGCGAGGTTCGGGTGGACCAGCACCGCCGGCGTCGGCTGCTGCCTGAGCTGCTCTGTCAGACGCGCCGTTTCGGCCTCGAGCTCGGCGAGGCGTGCCTTCATCGAGGGCTGGTACAGCCCGTCCTCGATCGCGCGCAGCATCGCGTCGATCTTGCGCTGAACGCCTGTGAGCGCCGCACGCGCGCCGTCGACGCTCGCGCGGCTCTCCGCAGCGATCCGGTTCGTCTCCTCCTGAAACGCCCGCGTGAATTCCGCGACGAGATCGGGCGTCAGCAGACGCTCCTTCAGGACGGGGAGGATGCGCCCCTCGACCGCGCCGCGGGAGATCGTGCGCTCGTTCGTGCAGGTGCCCTTGCCGCGGCGGCCGGTGGGAAGCGCTTGGTCACCGGCGCGCCCACTTCCCCGTAGCGGCGCAGCGCGTCGGACGCGAGAGAGCGGATGTTCGCGTGCGTCTTCGGCTGCATGCCGATCGATGGGCAAGTTCGCCTGCAGTGCAAACGATCATGACGGTTATCGGGCTAATGGACCGGAGAATACAGGTACTCTTATTCATACAAATTCTCGATTATCCGGCCATGGAGAATCATTTAGGTTCATTGACTGACACCCGCGGACAATTTTGCCCGTTCATCGTCTGATTTATCCACAGGATTACTCATATCACGACGCAAGGCACGCCGCCCGTCGGCGGCCCGTTGGAATTCGGCGGCCGGAAAACCGGCGGCTGGACCTCGATGGCATCAGCCCCACGAAGAGTTGCACTTCGCTCCGCTACAGTGCAATCTTGCGGCACGACGCTTTGCCTAACGCCCGAGAAACCTTTGCCCGCAGATCCCTTCCACCCCGAAGACCGCGCGCGCGCCGTCATCGACCAGCGCCTCGCGGCGTGCGGGTGGCTGGTTCAGGACCGTAACGCGTTGAATCTCGGCGCGGCGCAGGGTGTCGCCGTGCGCGAGTTCCAGACCCGCTCCGGCCCGGTCGATTACGCGCTCTTCGTCGACCGGACGCTGTGCGGCGTCGTCGAGGCGAAGGCGGACGGGACCACGCTGTCGGGCTTCTCCGACCAGGCCCAGCGCTACATGCACGACGCGCCTGGCCACCTCGTCCACGACGAGGGCCAGGTGCGCTTCGAATACGTCGCGTCGGGCACGGAGACCCATTTCCGCGACCATGCCGACCCGGAGCCCGTCTCCCGTCGCGTCTTCGCCTTTCACCGGCCCCAGACGCTCGCGCGTCTGATGCGCGAGCCGGAGACGATGCGCGCGCGCCTGCGGGCGATGCCGCTGCTCGCCCGCGATGGGTTGCGCACTTGCCAGATCGACGCCGTCCAAGGTCTCGAGGCCTCGCTTGCGGCGGGCAAGGCCCGCGCCCTCGTGCAAATGGCGACCGGCGCCGGGAAGACCTTCACGGCCTGCACGCTCGCCCATCGCCTGCTCGCGCACGGCGGGATGAAGCGCATCCTCTTCCTGGCCGACCGCGCCAACCTCGTGCGGCAGGCGCGCGACGAGTTCCTCGCCTATCGCCCGCCCGGCACGGGGCGCTCCTTCGCCGAGATCTACCCCGTCCAGAAGCTCGGCTCCGCCGGCCTCGACCCGTCCGCGGGCGTCGTCGTCTCCACGATCCAGCGCGTCTATGCGACGCTGACCGGCGCGCCGCTGACGGAGGAGGACGAGGAGGTCTCCGATTTCGAGAAGGCGTCGGCCGACGCCGAGCGCATCGTCGCCTACAACCCCGCCTTCCCGATCGAGAGCTTCGACCTCGTCATCACGGACGAGTGCCATCGCTCCATCTACGGCACCTGGCGGCAGGTGCTCGACTATTTCGACGCCTTCGTGCTCGGGCTCACCGCGACGCCGTCGCTGCACACGCTCGCCTATTTCAACCGCAACCTCGTCGCCCAGTACCCCTACGAGCGCTCCGTAGTCGACGGGGTCAATGTCGGCTTCGAGGTCTTCCGCATCCGCACCGAGATCGGCGAGCGCGGCGGGCGCGTCGAGGCCGGATACGATCTTCCGGTGCGCGACCGGCGCACCCGGCGCGAGCGCTGGGAGACGCTCGTCGAGGACCTCGCCTATAGGCCGACCGACCTCGACCGCTCGGTGCTCGTGCCCAACCAGATCCGCACCGTGCTCGCCGCCTATCGCGACGCGCTGCCCACCCAGCTCTTTCCCGGCCGCACCGAGGTGCCGAAGACGCTGATCTTCGCCAAGGACGATCACCACGCCGAGGAGATCGTCGGCGCCGTGCGGGAGGTCTTCGGCAAGGGCAACGACTTCGCCAAGAAGATCACCTACAACACCCCGGGCGCCGACCCGGAGACCCTCATCCGCCAGTTCCGGAACGACTACGACCCGCGCATCGCAGTTACTGTCGACATGATCGCGACCGGCACCGACATCAAGCCGATCGAGGTGGTCGTCTTCATGCGGGACGTGCGCTCCGAGCTCTATTTCGAGCAGATGAAGGGCCGCGGCGCTCGCACGATCACGCCCGAGCAGCTGCGAGCCGTCACCCCGGACGCCGACGCCAAGACCCGCTTCGTCCTCGTCGATGCCGTGGGCGTCACCGAGAGCCTCAAGACAGTCTCGCAGCCGCTGGAGCGTGATCGCACGATCGGCTTCGAGAAGCTGCTCGAGGAGGTCGCCGCAGGGCGGCGCGACGACGACGCCCTCGCGACGCTGGCCGGGCGGCTCGCGGCGCTGGAGCGTCGGCTCGATCCGCCGGCGCGGGAGAAGATCGCCGCGGCGAGCGGGGGCCTCGGGCTGTCGGGGCTCGCCGGCCGTCTCCACGACGCCATCGACCCCGATGCGCTCGCCGCGCGCGTCGGTGCCGACGCGCCGGAGGCCGCGCGGGAGGCCGCGAAGAAGGACGCCAAGGAGGAGGCCACGCGCCTCTTCGACGATCCAGCTCTGCGCCGCGCCATCGTCGAGGCCAAGGCCGCCGCCGACATCAAGATCGACACGATTTCCATCGACACCGTTCTCTCCTCGGGCTTCGACGAGGCGCGTGCGGAGGAGACCACCGCGCGCTTCCGGACGTTCATCGCGGAGAAGGAGCCCGAGCTCGTCGCGCTGCAGATCCTCTACCAGCGCCCCCACGCGGCGCGGCGGCTCACCTACGAGGCGGTGGACGCGCTGCGCGCCGAGATGCTGAAGCCGCCCTTCCTCCTCGAGCCGCTCTCGCTCTGGGCCGCGTACAAGCGCCTCGCGGCCGAGCGGGTGCGCGGCTCGCCGGCGAACACGCTCGCCGACATCGTGGCGCTGGTGCGCTACGCCATCGGCAAGACCGAGGCGCTGGAGCCTCTCTCCGCCCAGATGGCGGGGCGCTTCAACCTGTGGATGGGGCGCGAGGAGAAGGCCGGACGCGTGTATACGGACGAGCAGAAGAAATGGCTCGCGGCGATTCGCGATCATCTGGCCGCCAATCTCGAGGTCGCGCGCGCCGATCTCCAGGAGGCGCCGGGCTTCGTCGATCTCGGCGGGGTGATCGCCGCGCGCAGGCTGTTCGGGGACAGGCTCGATCCCGTGCTGGACGAGCTGACGGAGACGCTGGTGGCATGAGGGACGAGACGGGGGGCGACGGCCCGCTCGGCGGCGCGCCGGGCGCGGGGGACGGGCCTTGGGTGCTGCCGGAGGGGTGGGTTTGGGTGGAGTTGGGAGGCCTCGGTGAGTGGACCGGCGGCGGGACGCCGTCGAAGAGCAACTCGGCTTTCTGGACCAACGGCACCATCCCCTGGGTCTCGCCGAAGGACATGAAAGTCGACGAGATCGTCGCGACGGAGGACCGGATCACGGAAGACGCTGTCGCCGGATCGGCGACCAAGCTCGTCGCGGCCGGATCGGTGCTGATGGTCATGCGTTCCGGCATCCTTCGGCACACATTCCCCGTCGCGACCAATGTTGTTCCCTTAACGCTGAACCAGGACTTGCGTGCGCTCACGCCGTCCGACGCCGTTGATCCGGTTTACCTCCGCAGCTTCCTGCGTTTCTCCTCCGGGCGGGTGCTGCACGCGTGCTCGAAGGACGGGACCACGGTCGACAGCATCGACGTCGCCGCACTGGAGCGCTTTCGTGTTCCCTTGGCTCCACTCCCCGAGCAACGCCGCATCGTCGCCCGCATCGAGGCCCTGTTCGCCGAGATCGACGAGGGGGCGGCGGCGTTGGCGCGGGCGAAGGCGGGGCTGGAGATGCAGCGCCGCGCGCTGCTCAAGGCCGCCGTCACCGGCGCGCTGACGGCCGATTGGCGCGCCGAGAACCCGCCCGGCGAGACCGGCGCCGCTCTCCTCGCCCGCCTGCGCGCCGAGCGCGCCGCCCGCGGCGGCAGACGGGCGAAGCCGCTCCCGCCGCTGGACGAGACGGAGCTGCCGGAGCTGCCGGAAGGGTGGGCTTGGGGGCGGATCGACGACCTGACCGCCGGCAGCCAGCGAAACGGTATCTCGATTGCTGGCTCCCCTACGCCCCCCGGCGTCAAGGCCCTGCGCCTCGATGCGCTGAAGCCGAACGGTCTCGACGAGACGGCGATCCGCTACATTCCGCTTCCGGAGAGCCGCATCGCCGACTACGCGGTGAACGCCGGTGACTTTCTCATTTCGCGCGCCAACGGCTCGCCGGAATTCGTCGGTCGTGGAGTTTTCGTGGAAGTGGTCGGCGACGTGTTTGTGTTCCCGGACACGATCATCCGCTATCCGCTCGTCGGCGAGCCCTGGCTCGGCTCATGGGTCGCGGCGGTATGGAGTGGGCCTGGATCGCGATCCGCCATCATCGCGATGGCGAAAACCTCGGCCGGCATCTTGAAGATTTCTCAAGGTGAGATTTCGCGGGTGCCCCTCCCCCTCCCGCCCCCCGCCGAAGCCGCCGAAATCCTCCGCCGCCTCGACGAAGCCCTCGCCGCCCTCGACGAGACCGCCGCCGCCGTCGACGCCCAGCTGCGGAACGTCGCCGCGCTGCGCCAATCCATCCTCAAGGCCGCCTTCGAAGGCCGCCTCGTCCCCCAGGACCCCTCCGACGAACCGGCGGCGTCGCTCCTCGCCCGCCTTACCCCCAACAAGCCCGCGCTACGGCGTGGGCGCGCCCGCCGCGCTTGAAAGCGACGCCGACATGAACGCCGCCACCCTCGTCTCCAAGGTCTGGAACTTCGCCCACGTCCTGCGCGACCAGGGCGTGTCGTACCAGACCTATCTCTCGCAGATCTCCTACCTGCTCTTCCTCAAGATGGACGAGGAGCGGGTGACCCAGATCGGCGAGGCCTCGCTCGTGCCGAAGGGGTCGCGCTGGGAGGACGTGCGCGATCTCTCCGGCGAGGCGCTCACCACGGCCTACGCGACGCTGCTCGATACGCTCTCCAAGGAGAGCGGGATCATCGGCACCATCTTCCTCAAGGCGCAGAACGAGATCCAGGACCCGGCGAAGCTCAAGCGCCTGGTCGACCTCATCGGCGGCGAGACCTGGCTTTCGCTGTCCGTCGACGTGAAGGGCGACATCTACGAGGGGCTGCTCGCGCGCAACGCCGAGGACGTGAAATCCGGCGCGGGGCAGTACTTCACGCCGCGCGCGGTCATCGACGCCATGGTCGAGGTGCTCGACCCCGAGCCGCACCAGAGCGTGCACGATCCGGCCTGCGGCACGGCGGGCTTCCTGCTCGCGGCCTATGACCACATGCGCAGGAAGCCCGCCGCGCAGAACAAGGCGGTGTACCAGGCGTTGAAGAGCAAGTTCACCGGCGTCGACATCGTGCCCGAGGTCGTGCGGCTCGCCGCGATGAACCTCTACCTCCACGGCATCACCGGCGTCGATTCGATCATCGAGGCGCGCGACGCGCTGCTCACACCGCCCGGAAGCAGCTACGACGTCATCCTGACGAACCCGCCCTTCGGCAAGAAGCAGTCCTACAAGATCATCCGCGCCGACGGCGAGATCGAGACCGAGCGGGAGGATTACGACCGCTCGGACTTCTTCGTCACCACCTCGAACAAGCAGCTGAACTTCCTCCAGCACATCATGACCATTCTCGCCCCGAACGGTGAGGCGGCGGTGGTCTTGCCGGACAACGTGCTGTTCGAGGGCGGGGCGGGCGAGGCGATCCGGCGCCGCCTCCTGCGCAATTTCGATTTCCACACGCTGCTGCGGCTCCCCACCGGCATTTTCTACAAGCAGGGGGTGAAGGCGAACGTGCTGTTCTTCGAGCGCAAGACGGCTTCGGCAGAGACGGCCACGCGGGACTTGTGGATCTACGACCTGCGCACCAACAGGCGCTTCACCCTCAAGGAGCGGCCTCTCGCCCGCGCCGACCTCGACGATTTCGTCGCCGCCTACCGCTCCGGCCGTCGCCACGAGCGCGCGGAGAGCGAGCGTTTCCGGCGCTTCCCCGTGGAGACGCTGATGGCGCGCGACAAGCTCAACCTCGACATCTTCTGGCTCAAGGACGACACGCTGGAGGACCCCGACCTGCTGCCCCCGCCGGAGGAGGCTGCGGCCGCCATCGTGGAGGAGCTGGAGACGGCGCTTGCGCGGTTCCGGACGGTGGCGGAGGCGCTGCGGGCGGGGTGATCGGGCGCTCCGTCGCGGCCCGCGTCACTCCCCCCGCCATGCGATCGGAAGCCTGGCGTCGAACAGCCAGACGCGGCCCTGCTCGGTCACGTAGCTGAACTCGAGGTCCTTGTTCATGGTGATCACGGCGCTCGCGATCGAGACCACCTTCGTTCCGGCGGTGGTGTCGATGCAGATGTCGCCGAAGGCGAAGCCGTCCTTGGCGAGCTGCGCGATCGCGGATGCCACCGCCGCCTCGACGTCCTGGTAATCGGCGAAGTCCAGCGGCGCGCCGGCCTGGCGGATCTCGAGGCGTGCGCCGGTCTCGGCGGCGAGGCGGCCCGCGAGCGCCGCGAACGCGTCGAGCTGCGGCGCGCTCTCGCGGGAGACGAGCACCTCGACCCGCACCGTCCGGCCGCCGACGAGATGGTGCCGCAGGGCCCGCAGGTTCTGCTGCCAGGCGAAGCGGCCCCACGGCGCGGCGTCGTCGACGGCGCAGACGGCATCGAGTCGCGCGCCGGCGGTCGTGGCGAGCCGATCCAGGCTCGGTGGAGGAAGCGCCGAGAGCGCCATCACCACCGCCCTGCGGGCGCGCCGCGCGGAGGCGAGGCTCACGCCGATGCGCGTGCGCAGGACGCGCCGCCCGAGGACGAACAGGCCCAGATAGGTAATGACGAGGAAGACGAGCGCGAGCAGGGCGTCGGCCGCGTGGGCGCCGGAGGCGGCGTCGAGACGCGGCGTGACGAGATCGACGGCGCGCAAGCCGAGCGCCTCGCCGAAGCCCGCTTCTGGCGGAATCTCGAGCCCCTGCGGCCACAGGGCGCCGGCGAGCGCCTCGAGCGCGGAGGCGAACCAGGACGTGACGAGCGCCGCGGCGCCGAGGAGGAAAACGCCGCCCAGCGTCGCGAGGCCCGCGCCGAGCCGGCCGCGCCCTGCGCGCCCGTTCTCCGCCGCATCGTCCGGCTCCGTCCGAGGCGTGGTGGCCGGGACGACGGCGAAGTCCTCGAGCCGGGCGCCGAAGCGCTCCATCTCGTCGGGGTCGAGATCCCGCCCGCGGGCGTCCGCCGGCAGGTCGAGGACGAGGTGCGTGTAGCGGGCGCCGCGGGCGACGATCGCGGCGGCGACGTGGACGGGGAGCGTGCCGACGACCCGGTCGCCGGGGCCGACCTCGGCGGGGTCGAGATGCGCCACGGGCTCGGCCACGATCCCCCGCCGCGCCGCCCAAGCCAGCGCGCCCGGATGACGCCCGACGAACAGGACCCGCCCCTCGGCCATGCCGTTCCCCCATCCCGATCAGCCGTGCGAGCATGCCGCGGGGGAGCGGGCCGGGCAAGCGTCTCGCGCGGCGGCGGCTGCGGAGTGGGGATGGAGACGAGAAAATGGCTGTGTTTCCACGATGGGGTTATCCAGGACGCTCCGAGGCGGGAAATGCGGTACCCATCGTGGATCTAGCATCGAAAGCGCGACCGCTTGACAAGCATTGCAGAGGGGGGTGTTATCGGCCGCATTCCGCGTGGATGCGGACTGAAACTCCGTCCCGAACTGGACGGCCGGGTTGGCCTTTGTTATCGGCCGCATTCCGCGTGGATGCGGACTGAAACCTGAGCACCGTGCGGTTGCCGCAGCGGTCGATGTTATCGGCCGCATTCCGCGTGGATGCGGACTGAAACGGGCCCACCGCCCGTGGTGGTGCAGGCGCCGAGGTTATCGGCCGCATTCCGCGTGGATGCGGATTGGAATCCGCCTTTGACCAGCGTGGTGACGTGTGCCGTCTCGCCGGTCGATGCCGGCCTACGATCGCTGGGTTCCTCCCCCCTCAAAACAAGAAGAACCGCCCCTCCTCCGGCAGCCGCTCGCGCCCCCGCGCGAAGCTCGCCGCGAGGCCGTCCGCCGTCACCGCCCAGACGCGCAGGGAATCCTGCTCGCCCACCAGCACCGAGAGCCGCTCGACGAGCCGCCGCGCGGCGCGCTCGCTCATGCGGCCCTCGAAGACGCTCTTCTGGATGCGCACGAGATGCTCGGCCAGGATGTCGTGCGCCCGCGCCCGGGCGCTGTCGCGCGCGATGTCGTAGGCGAAGACGTAGAGGTGCTCGCGGGCCATCGGCTCAATAGTCCATGACGTAGGGCACGTAGGGCGCGCCCTCGAGCGCGTGCCGGGCGAAGGCGTGGGCCTGGTGCAGGATCAGCCTTCGCCAGAGCATGCGCTCGCCGTTCGGCGCCGCGATCGGGCGCGCGACCCAGCCCTCCCAGGCCCGCAGCAGGGCCGCCCAACCCTCGCGCGTGAGGGCGACCGCCTCGCCGTCGCGGCGCACGTGCTCGGGGCGGATCTGGCCCCGCGCGATGGCGGCGAGCACGAAGGCCTCGGCCAGCGGCTGGCGGAATTCCTCCATCAGGTCGTGCACCAGGGCGTCGTGCCCCTCGCGCGTCTCGTGCAGAACGCCGAAGCCGAGATGCAGCCCAACCCGCAGCGCCTGGCTGCGTACCTCGCGGGCGAGGCGCGAGGCCGCGACGTCGAGGAGGAGGTTCACGGGGTCGCGCCGCTCGCGCCGTCGCCGGCGGGAGAGCGCGAAGGCCGGCGGCAGGCAGCGGGCGAGCCCGCGCCAGTAGAGCGCCGCCGCCTCCCCCTCGCGCCCCATCGCCTCGTCGATCGCCATCGGCGCGCGGAAGCGGCGCACGAGGCGCGAGAGCTGCACCAGGATCGCCGCGATCTCCGGGTCGCGCCGCTCGCGGTTGAGGCGGTGGAGATAGGCGCGCTGGTTGCGCACCTTGGCCTCGACGAGGGTCTGCGCCAGCGCCCGGCGCCGCTCGGGGTCGAGCACGAGCCGCGCCTGGGCGAGGTGCAGCGCGGCGCGCGCGGGCGCCTCCGGCTCCCAGCGGCCGGTGACCTCGCCGTGGCCGTTCACCCGCAGCACCTCGACCCCGTGCGCCGCCGCGAGGTCGAGCGCCTCGAGGCCGGCGTCGGCCTCCGGCCCGAGCTCGATGCGGTCGATCGCGGCGGGCGGCAGGTCGGCGACGCGCCCGAGCCGGTCCACCACCGCGAGGCGGGTGCGCCGCGCCTCGAGCCGCGCGCCGGGCTCGATCACGTAGACCGGCACGAGGCCGCGTGCGTGCCGGCCCGGACCCTCGGCGGCGGTCGCGTCGTCCTCCTCGTCCGGCGCGTCGCGCCCCTGCGCCTGCGCGCGGGTGAGCACCGCCTCGGCGGCGGCCACCGCGTCCTCCTCCGGCGTCTCGTCGGCGCCGACCTCCTGCACCACCAGCGAGCGCACGAAGACGTGGCCGAGGAAACGGAAGCCCTCCGTGAAGTCGACGATGCGGGTCTTGTCCGGGTGGAGCGCCAGCCCGTGCTCGGCGAGCAGGTCGCGCATGCGCTCCAGCGCGTCCTCGGCCACCGGGCGGCCGCGGCAGAGCAGCAGGAAATCGTCGGCGAAGCGAACGAGCCGCACGCCGCGGCTCTCGATGGCGGCATCGACGTCGTCGAGATAGAGGTTGGCGAGCAGCGGCGAGATCGGCGAGCCTTGCGGCACGCCGCGGCCGGTGAGCGAGTAGCATTCGAGCCAGAGCCAGACGAGGTCGACGAGCCGCGCGTCGTCGACCGAGCGTTCCAGCCGGGAGATCAGGCGCTCGTGGGGAATGGTCTCGAAATAGGCGCGGATGTCGCCGTCGACCACGTGGTCGAAGCCTCGGCCTCGCAGGGCGGCGACACGGGCGACCGCCTGCGCCACCGAGCGCCCGCGGCGATAGGCGAAGGAGGAGGGCTCCATCTCCGCGTCGAGGACGGGATCGAGCACCAGCGCCGCCGCGGCCTGGACCACGCGATCGGACACGCAGGGGATGTCGAGCGGCCGCTCGCCGCCGCCCTTCTTCGGGATCAGGACGCGGCGCGCGGGACCCGGCCGGTAGGACCCGTCGCGCAGGCCGCGCGCCAGCATCTCGATCTGCGAGTCCGCGACATAGGCGAACCGCTCGACGGTGACCCCGTCACCCCCCGCCGCCCCGGCATTCGCCTGCACCTTCGCCCAGGCGGCGCGCAGGGTGGCGGGCTCGCAGAGGCGGGCGAAGAGCGGGGAGGCGCCGGAGTGTGTGGCGGCGGTGGAAATTGCGGGTGTTTCCACGATGGCCTCGAAATGCGGGCTGAGGGTGCCGAAATCCGGCGGGCATCGTGGATATCGTCGCTGAAGCGCGGCCGCTTGACAAGCGTTGCAGAGGGGGGTGTCATCGGCCGCATTCCGCGTGGATGCGGACTGAAACCGTACCATCGGTGCGCCACGCACCGGTTCGAACTCGAGGGTCATCGGCCGCATTCCGCGTGGATGCGGACTGAAACTCGGCGCGGAGCCCGTTGTAGGTCATCTCCGTCATCGGCCGCATTCCGCGTGGATGCGGACTGAAACTCGAGCTTAACATGGGAGGGGAAATCCATCGCGGTCATCGGCCGCAATCCGCGTGGATGCGGACTGAAACGTGGCGTCGAAGCGCTCGCGCAGCTCCTTGACCGGTCATCGGCCGCATTCCGCGTGGATGCGGACTGAAACGGGCAGCGATAGGCCTTGAGCACGACGCCCTCGTCATCGGCCGCATTCCGCGTGGATGCGGACCGAAACGTCGCGGCTACATGGCCGCTGTCCCCGGTCGATCATCGCCCGCATCGCGCCGGTTCAGCCCCCTCCCATCACCCCCCGCGCAACCGCGCCAACCCCTCCGGCGCCTCCTCGAAGGCGTAGGCCGGGAGCAGCATGCGGGTTTCCATCAGCGCCCGCGCGGCGGGGGAGAGGCCGGCCTCGGCGGCGACCGCCGGCCAGGCGGCCTTCAGCGCCCGCACCTGGTCTGCGATCAGCCGCTCGGCCGCGTCCGGCGCGAGGTGGAAGGCGGGGGCGGCGGCGAGGCAGGTGGCGAGGCGGCTGCGCCGGTCCGCGCCGGCGATCGCCATGGCCTGCGTCGCCTCGCCCCCGCTGCGCGCCTGGGGGCAGACGTCGTAGGCGGGGGTGAGCGCGAGCCGCGTGCCGTCCCAGAAGGCGGCGTGGTTGCGGGCGTGGTCGTCGGTGTTGCCGACGAGCACGTTGAAGACCAGCCGGCCGAACAGCTCCCGCAGCGTCTCCCGCGGGTTCACGAACCGGCTGCGCACGATCTCGCAGAGGTCCTCGTACCCTGCATAGCGCGCCGTCATCTCGTGGAGCCCGAGCAGCGTCAGGGCCGAGACCATGGCGCGGCGGGCGAGGCCATCGGCCGTCGGGACGCGGTCGAAGCGCTCGACCAGCAGCACGTCCCGCCCGGCGGCCTGGACGAGCCGCACGGGCGCGACGTCGAGCCCCACATGGGCCGCGAGACGCATCGCTACGAACTCGGCCTTCACGACGTCGTAGGTGTCGCTCGAGGAGGAGAACTTGGCGATCAGCCGCCTGTCGCCGTCGGCGATGCCCGCCTTCGGCCGCGCGCCCCCGAGCGAGGTGCCGTGCAGGAGCGCGCGCTCCAGCTCCGGCGTCAACGGCAGGCCGCGCTCGATCCGCTCGGCGGCGCGGGCGAGCGCGTCGAGGGGCGCGGGCTGCGGGTCGCGGGGGACGTAGCGCGTCGCCGAGCGCTGGAAATCGAGCGCACCGATCCGGTCCGAGCCCGAGAAGAGGAGGCAGGTCAATTCGTCGAGCGTGCCGGGGTCCGCATCCCGTCCCCGCGCGCCGGTGAGCCGATCGAGGATGACGCGGCGGCCCCAGGCGTCCGGCGCGGCGTCGCGCAGGCAGCCGGCGATCGTCAGGTCCGGCGCCGGCGCGATGACGCCGGACCGCAGCGGCAGCTCGGGCTCGTAGATCGGGATGCGGTCGGCGCGCGCCAGGTAGGAGCGGCCGTAGTTGAAGACGACGCGATCGCGGTCGCGCACGATGCGGCCGGCGACGACGTGCTCGGTCGCCCCGGGCAGCCAGATCCACACATAGGCTTCATCTCGGGCCTCGTCCGGCGCCTCGTCGGGCGGGGGCCGCGGGGTGGAGGGCATTTCAGAAATCGTCCTTCAGCAGCGACCGGCGCGGACGCGCCGCCTGCGGCAGGAGCGGCGCCTTCTCGCGCGCGGCGCCGAGCCGGCGGGCGAAGGCCGTGGGCTCGGGCTCGAACAGGGGCAGCCCGACGAGCGCGGCCAGCTCGAAGGCCGCGCCGAGCGACACGCCGGTGTCCCCCGCCTCGACGCGCCGCACGAGGCCGCGCGAGACGCCGGCGCGCTCCGCGAGCTCGCCGGCGGGCATGGCGCGCGCGAGCCGCGCCTCGCGGATCTCCCGCCCGAGCAGCTCCGCCGCTTCGCGGGCATGCCGGGACCAGGCGCGATGCTCGGGCTTGGGCATGAGAATGGTCCAATGATGGTGCGAGAAGAGCGTTCGTGGCTCATTCATGGATCACCATAGCCCGATTTGGGCGGCCCCGTCCATGGCGATCGCCCGGGGCCGTGCGGCGGGCGGACGAGGGGGCGGCGATCGTGGCGACGTATGGCCTCGGAGGCGGAAAATGCGGGTGTTTCCACGATGGCCTGAAGTTCGGCACGGTGGGCGCCGAGAAGCGGAACCCATCGTGGATTTCGGCGCTGAAGCGTGGCCGCTTGACAGGGCTTGCAGAGGAGGGTGTTATCGGCCGCATTCCGCGTGGATGCGGACTGAAACCGGCGAGGAGCTCGCGAGCCTCGGCCGAGCGCAGTTATCGGCCGCATTCCGCGTGGATGCGGACTGAAACCTGATCGCCGTGAGCCAACCCGCGAAGCCGGCCCGTTATCGGCCGCATTCCGCGTGGATGCGGACTGAAACTCCGTCCAATTCGCGAGGGGGGTCTCGAGGTAGGGTTATCGGCCGCATTCCGCGTGGATGCGGACTTAAACGCGGGCGTTCCGCTGATCGATCGTGAGATCCAGTTATCGGCCGCATTCCGCGTGGATGCGGACTGAAACACAAGGATCACCACCCCCGGGTGGTTCCAGGCGTTATCGGCCGCATTCCGCGTGGATGCGGACTGAAACCCGCGCCGACGTCGGGTCGTCGCAGTCGATCTCCGTTATCGGCCGCATTCCGCGTGGATGCGGACTGAAATCGAGCCCGCTCCCTCCCCCAGGAGCCTCCCGCCCCTGCCGTGGCCCAGAATTCCCACCCCACCCCCGTGAATTGCCCAATCGCGCCCGTACCCGCACGCCCCCCTTGCGCAACGCATCTTCACCTTTCATAAAGGTCTCGAAGCGTCGCCGTACGGAGCAGCCCTCCCGTGCCCACCCTCGCCGTCTACGCCTTCGAGGCGAAGGCCATCCAGGCCTGGATCACCGCCGGCGGGCGGCTGCGGGACATGGTCGGCGGGAGCCGGCTGGTGGACGGGCTCTGCCGGCCGGAGGGGGACGCGCAGGAGGACGAGACGCTCGACCTCCTCTCCGACGTGCTGCGGCGCATGGGCGACGACGCCGCGCCGATCCGCTTCGCCCGGCGGGCCGGCGGCGCCGTGACCGCGCTCGTGGAGGCCGCCCACCGTCCGGCCCTGGAGCGGCTGCGCGCGCTCTTCACCGCCGCCGTCCAGGTCGAGGCGCCAGGCCTCCCCTTCATCGACGCGCTCTACGACGCCGACGGGCTCGGCGACGCGCTCGCCGAGCGGCCGGGCGCGCTCGCGGCGGCGCGCGCTCGGGTGGCG
>NZ_JBQTCJ010000088.1:0-14734 GCF_052380005.1 Salinarimonas sp. NSM | reverse complement strand
GCCTCGCGCCGAGCCCGCCGGCGCCGGCCGTCGCGCCGCGCGCCGCGCCGGACGAGGACCCCTACGCGCCGCTCGGCATCCGCGCCGGCGCGCTGACGCTGCGCCCGGCGCTGACGCAGTCGCTCGGCTGGGACAGCAATCCGGAGCGGGTCGATGCCGGCGCCAAGGGCCGTGCGCTCTCGCGCACCGAGGGCGTGGTGACGCTCGAGAGCGACTGGTCGCGTCATGCGCTGACCGGCTCCGCCCGCGGCACCTGGGACGCTTATCGCGGCGGCGACCCGGAGCCGCGCTTCGGGGGCGCCGCGGACATCGGGCTTCGTCTCGACATCGGCCGCGACAGCCCGCTGACGCTCGGCGCGAGCGCCGCCACCGCGACGGAGCGGACCGGCTCACCCGAGCTTCCCGGGGACGTCGCCGACGGACCGCAGACGTCGACGCTGGCTGCCAGCGCAGCCTTCGACACCCGTTTCAACCGGCTCGCGCTCGGCCTGCGCGGCGGCGTCTCGCGCACGGTGAACGACGACGCGACGCGGCTCGACGGCACGCGGCTCGACCGCTCCGGGGAGGACGTCACCGAGACGAGCGCGGCCCTGCGCGTCGGCTGGGAGATATCGCCGCGCCTCGTGCCCTTCGTCGAGGCCGAGATCGACCGGCGCCGCTACGACGAGGCGGGGACGGACCGCGATTCGATCGGGCGCACGGGCCGCGTCGGCGCATCGGTGGAGATCACGCGGCTCCTCGCGGGCGAGGTCTCGGCCGGCTGGCAGGTGCGGTCCTACGAGGACGCCGCCCGGCGCGAGGTCGACGGGACCGTCGCCGAGGCGCGGCTCGTCTGGACTCCGACGCCGCTCACCACGGTGACGCTCTCCGGCGAGAGCCGTCTCGCCGAGACGACGGTCGCCGGCGCGCGCGCCGCCGAGGCCCGCCGCGCCGGCCTCGCGGTCTCGCATGCCGTACGTCGCAACGTGATCCTCGACGCGGCGCTGACGCTCGCGCGCACGGACTACCCCGGCAGCACGCTCTCGGAGGAGCTGCTCACGGCCAGCGCCGGTGCCGAGTGGCGGCTCAACCGCGCGCTCGCGCTCACCGGCCGCTACACGCACGAGCGGCTCGAGTCGACAGCCGTGGGCGCGGACTACGTCGCCGACGTGGCGCTGATCGGGCTGCGAATCGCCCGCTGAGGGTTGCCAAGCGGCCTGCGCTTCGGCGAAGCTCGAGGCCTCGCGGGGAGGCGCGCCGAGCCATGAAGCTCCTGTCCCACCTGCTGACGCGCTTCGTGCGCGACGGCCGCCTCACGGTGATCGACCATCGCGGCGCGCGCCATGCGTTCGGATCGGGAGAGGGCGGTCCGGACGTGACCATCCGCTTCACGGACGCGGCGGTCGAGCGCGAGATCTTCCTCAATCCCGAGCTTCGCGCCGCCGAGGCCTACATGGACGGGCGGCTCGTCTTCGAGGCGGGCTCGGGGGTCTTCGACCTGCTGCGGCTGTTCTCGGTGAACCGCGCGGGGCTCGGCAGCCATCCCGTCCAGCAGGTGCTGCGCCGCTCCTGGAAGGCGCTGCGCGGCGTGCACCAGGCCAACCCGCTCGGGCGCGCGGCGAAGAACGCCAGCTCCCACTACGACCATCCCGCCTCCTTCTACCGGCTCTGGCTCGACGCGCGGATGGCCTATTCCTGCGCCTATTTCG
Organism: Salinarimonas sp. NSM; assembly: GCF_052380005.1. Classification (NCBI taxonomy): domain Bacteria; kingdom Pseudomonadati; phylum Pseudomonadota; class Alphaproteobacteria; order Hyphomicrobiales; family Salinarimonadaceae; genus Salinarimonas; species Salinarimonas sp. NSM. The sequence goes on along the minus strand of NZ_JBQTCJ010000088.1, from coordinate 13,046 downwards.
AGCACCCCGAGCAGAGCCTCGAGGACGCCCAGCTCGCCAAGTTCCGCCACGTCGCCGCCAAGCTGAAGCTCGTGCCCGGCATGCGGGTCGCCGAGATCGGATCGGGCTGGGGCGGGCTCGCGATCTACCTCGCGCAGGTCTGCGGCGCGCGGGTGACGGCGATCAACGTCAGCCCGGAGCAGCTCGCCGCCTCCCGCGAGCGGGCCGAGGCCGCCGGCGCGGCCGACCGTATCATCTTCGTCGAGCAGGACTACCGCGAGCTCGAGGGCCGCTTCGACCGGGTCGTGTCGGTGGGCATGATGGAGCACGTGGGCGTCGCGCATTTCGACGACTACTTCACCGCGGTCGGGCGCCTGCTCGAGCCCGGCGGCTTCGCGCTCGTCCACGCCATCGGGCGGATGTCCCCGCCGGGCTCGACCGCGCCCTTCATCCGCAAGTACGTCTTCCCCGGCGGCTACGTGCCGGCGCTCTCGGAGGTGTTCGCGTCCACCGAGCGCACCCGCCTGTGGGTGGCCGACTGCGAGATCCTGCGGCTGCACTACTACTGGACCATCAAGGCCTGGCGCGAGCGCTTCGAGGCGGCGCGGGCCGAGGTCGTCGCGCAGATGGGCGAGCGTTTCGCGCGGATGTGGGAGTTCTACCTCGCCGCCGTCGAGCTCGGCTTCCTCGACGGCTCGAACATGGTGTTCCAGCTCCTCGTCGCCCATACCCGCGACGCGGTCCCCGTCCGGCGGGACTACGTGCTGGACGAGGAGCGCCGGCTGCGGGCGGCGGAGGAGGGGGCGGGGGCCTGAGGCCGCCGCCGCCGGCCACGCGAACGGCCCTTCGGGCCGGGAAGAGGCGGTTCATGCTTCAGGTCTTCTCGGGCGTCTGGGCGCTCCTGCTCGGCATCGTGCTGATCATGCTGGGCAACGGCATGCACTTCACGCTCATCGGGCTGCGGGGCGGGATCGAGGACTTCTCCGCGGCCGAGCTCGCCATCGTCACCTCGGGCTACTTCTTGGGCTTTCTCTCGGGTGCGCGCTACACGCCGGTGCTGATCCGCCGGGTGGGGCACGTGCGGGTGTTCGCGGCGCTGGGCAGCTTCATGTCGGCGGCTCTGATCTCGTTCCCGCTGCTCGCCGAGCCCTGGGCCTGGACGCTGCTGCGCATCCTCATCGGCTTCTGCATGTCGGGCATCTACGTGGCCGCGGAGAGCTGGCTCAACAACGCCGCGACCAATGAGACCCGCGGCAAGCTGCTCTCCGCCTACATGATTGCCCAGACGCTCGGCATCATCGGGGCGCAGGGGCTCTTGATGCTCGGGGATGCGGGAACGTCGGTGCTCTTCATCGGCGCCTCGATCCTCGTCTCGATCTCCTTCGCGCCGATCCTCCTGTCCGTCGCCCCGGCCCCGGTGGTGGAGGTCGCGCGGCCGATGCCGCTGCGCGCGCTCTTCTCGGGCTCGCCGCTCGGCACGGTCGGCATCTTCCTGCTCGGCACGGTGTATGCGACGCAGTCGGGCATGGGCGCGGTGTTCGGCAGCCAGATCGGGCTCGGCGCCCCCCAGATCGCGCTCTTCGTCGCCATGCTTTTCGCCGGCGCGCTGGTGCTGCAGTACCCGATCGGTTGGCTCTCGGACCAGATGGACCGGCGCAAGCTGATCCTCGCCGCCGCCACGCTCGGCGCCGGGTCGTGTGCGCTGGGCTTCGTCGGCGGCGGCGCGCCGTGGCTCCTGATGGGTGCGGCGTTCCTGGCGGGCGGGGTGACGACGCCGCTCTACGCGCTGCTCCTCGCCTACACCAACGACTTCCTCTCCGCCGACGAGATGCCCGCCGCCTCGGGCGCCCTCGTGTTCGTCTTCGGGCTCGGCGCGATCGCGGGTCCGCTCGTCACCGGCTGGGCGATGGAGGGGCTGGGCCCGTTCGCGTTCTGGCTCGTGCTCGGGGCGACCTTCGGGCTGATGGCGCTCTACGCCCTCTACCGCATGACGCAGCGCGCGATCGTGCCCGTCGAGGAGACCGCGAGCTACCTCGGCGTCGTGCCGACGACCTCGCCGGTGGCGGTGGAGGCGGCGGGGGCGTGGGCGGTGGAACAGCAGCAGGAGCAGGGCGCGGGGCCGGACACGAGCGGTGCACGGGAGGAGCCCGGAACGGAGGCGGACGGCCGATCCCGGGCCGGACCCGACGCGGCCCGCTCGAGCGGGTCGCGGTGACGAGGGTGTCGTCGCCGGCGCGAATGGCACGCCGCGCGGATGTCTCTCAACGATCGTCGCTCGCGAGAAGCTGCTTCAACAGACGATGCAGCTCCGGCAGGTCGCGGTTCACGACGGAGCTCAGGACGGCCGCGTTCAAGCCGAAGTACTGGTGCGTCACGACGTTGCGCAATCCGATGTAGGAGCGCCACGGAACCTCCGGGTGACGGTCCAGGAAAGCCGGCCGCAACATCCTGATCGCCTCGCCGATCTCGGTGAGCGCATTCTTCAGCGCCCGGAAGCGCACGTCGTCCTGCTCCGCCAGCCGTGCGATTCCCTCGGCATCGAGACCGCCCGCAATCCCGATAGCGGCTGCGCACGCCGCCTCGATGTCGGCGATGAGATCCGCAACCGAGCGCGCCATCAGAGCACGCGAACGGCTTCCGCGCGCAGGCGGACCTCGACGTCCGGAGGGAGCTCCTCCCAGCGCGTGACGTCGACCCGGCGACCGAGCCATTCCGTCAGGTCGTAGCCGACGCGCCCGATGTCGAGGAGGCTGACGACCATGTCCGCACGGAATGCGACGACCACGTCGACGTCGCTCGCCTCCGTCGGCTCGCCGCGGGCAACCGAGCCGAAAACCCACAGCCCCTCGACGCCGATCGCGCGCAGAGCGTCCGCGTGCTGCACCACGACCCTGCGAACCCAGCCCAAGTGCGGCACCGCGGGCGAGGGGGCGAGCGCCTGGGGGGCCATGTCGATCTCATCGGCGAGCTCGGCCAGCCGACGCTTGACGTCTTCCGGCAGCGTCTCGCGCGCCACCAGCGCCCGATGCGCGCCCGTCCGCACGAGGTCCTCCAGGCTCAGCAGCGCATAGCGCGGCGTGTCGTGGTGGGTGATGAAGACCGGCTCGCGCGAGGCCGTGCGCTGGACCTCGGCGGAGCGCCTCTGCAGATCGGCGGCGGTGACGACGGCCATGGGAGCCTCCTGGCTCGGAAAGTCTGTAAAATACAGATTCTCGCGCCCGCGCGCAATACGCGCGGCCTGCCGCGCACCGGATGACTCCACCCGCGCTTTCTGCTGTATGCTCCCCCCATGCGCTACCCCCCCGACCTGCTCGACGAGATCCGTGCCCGGCTTCCCGTTTCGGAAGTCGTGGGGCGGCGCGTGCAGCTGAAGAAGGCGGGGCGGGAGTGGAAGGCGCTGTCGCCCTTCAACTCCGAGAAGACGCCGTCCTTCTACGTCAACGACCAGAAGGGCTTCTACCATTGCTTCTCGTCGGGCAAGCACGGCGACATCTTCCGCTTCCTCATGGAGACCGAGGGCGTCTCCTTCCCCGAGGCGGTGGAGCGGCTCGCGGCGCAGGCCGGCGTCGCGCTGCCGACGCCCGACCCAGCCGATCGGGAGCGCGAGACCCGGCGTGCGGGTCTCGTCGAGGTGGTGGAGATGGCCGCCGCCTTCTTCGAGGCCGAGCTGAAGGGTCGACGCGGCGGCAAGGCGCGGGAGTACCTCGCGCGCCGCGGCATCGACGAGGCGCTGCAGGCCCGCTTCCGGCTGGGCTACGCGCCCTCCGACCGCTTCGCGCTGCGCGACCACCTCGCCGGGAAGGACGTGCCCGCAGAGCTGATGGCGGAGGCGGGGCTCCTCGTCACGGGCGAGGACGTCAACGTCCCCTACGACCGCTTCCGCGACCGGGTGATCTTCCCCATCACGGACCTGCGCGGGCGCGTCGTCGCCTTCGGCGGGCGCGCGCTGCAGGCGGACGTGCCGGCGAAGTACCTGAACTCGCCCGAGACGCCGCTCTTCCACAAGGGCGCGATGCTCTACAACGCGCACGCCGCCCGCAAGGCGGCGCACGATCGCGGCACGTTGGTCGCGGTCGAGGGCTACGTCGACGTCATCGCCATGTCGGCCGCGGGCTTCCCGCACACGGTGGCGCCGCTCGGCACGGCGCTCACCGAGGAGCAGCTCGGCCTCCTGTGGCGCATGGCCGACGAGCCGATCCTGTGCTTCGACGGCGACAAGGCCGGCCGCCGCGCCGCCTTCCGCGCGCTAGACGTGGCGCTCCCGAACCTGCCCGTGGGCAAGTCGCTGCGCTTCGCCATCCTGCCCGAGGGGCAGGACCCGGACGACCTCGCCCGCGCGGGGGGCGCGGCGGCGATCGAGCGGGTGCTGTCGGCGGCGCTGCCGCTCGTCGAGGTGCTCTGGGCCCGCGAGCTCGAGGCCGGCCCCACCGACACGCCCGAGCACCGCGCGGCGCTCGAGCGCCGGCTGTTCTCGGCGGTGCGCACGATCAAGGACGAGACGCTGCAGCGCTATTTCCGCGAGGATGTCGAGACCCGGCTCGCGGCCGTCTTCGGCGCGGTGCGGCGCGGGCGGAGCGGAAACGAGGGGGGGCGTGGAGGCGGGCAGGGGCGGGGATGGGGCGGTGGCGCCGGCCGGGGAGGGACGATGCGCGCAGGGCGCTTCGAGGAGCGCGCGGGCGCGCGCCTGCCGAGCGGCTTCCGCCCGAGCCCTCATCTCCTGCGCACGCGGCTCTTCGCGCCGGGGGAGGGCGAGGCGCAGCCGCCGCACCCGCGCGAGGCGGCGATCCTCGCCGCCTTCGCCACCCACCCCGCGCTGCTCGAGGAACAGGCCGACATCCTCGCCGAGCTCGACTTCGCGAGCCCGGAGGCGACGGCGCTGCAGCGCGGGCTCGTCGACTGCGCCGCGCGCCACGACGCGCCGACCCCGGAGGTGATCGCCGCGCGGCTGGCGCGCGCTGGGCTTTCGCGGACGCTCGAAAGCGTGTACGAGCGCATCGTGCCGGGGCTGCGCTGGATCGGCGACCCGCTCGCGGACCCCCTGCGCGTGGAAGACGCCGTTCGGCAGGCCATCCACTTGCATCGCCGTGCGCACACGCTACATACCGAGCTTCGGGCGGCCGAGCGGGCTCTCGCCGAGGACGACAGCGAGGCGAATCTCGCGTGGTTGCGCGAGGTCCGTGCGCAGCTGTCCTCTCTCGAGGGCGCCGAGGCCCAGCGCGACGACGCGTGAGCGCGGCGAAGAACGAGACCCTCCGGCGCGGCGGCCGAGACGGGCGAGACGAAGACGACGCGGGAAGTCGCGCGGGGCGTGCGGTTTCCATGGTTAACGGTTCGAAAAGGCGATGCGTGTTCGATGGCCGATGCCCGAGGGGCGCTCGGCGCGGAGCGCGAGGCCGCGACGCGTGAGCGGGACGCGTAGGATAATCAATGGCGACGAAGACGACTGAAACGACCGACACGGCTCCCGAGCAGCAGTCGGACGGTCCGCTCCTCGACCTCACGGATGCGGCCGTCAAGCGGATGATCAAGGCCGCGCGCAAGCGCGGCTGGGTCACCTACGACGAGCTGAATGCGGTTCTGCCGCCCGACGAGTTCTCGTCGGAGCAGATCGAGGACGTGCTCGGCCAGCTCTCCGAGATGGGCATCAACGTCGTCGAGAGCGACGAGGCCGAGGGCGAGCAGCAGGGCGAGGAGGCCGAGGAGGAAGCCGAGGGCGGCGACCTCGTCGAGGCTTCGCAGGCCCGCGCCGTCGTGGCGCGTCCCGAGACGGCCGCGAAGGAGCCGACCGACCGTACCGACGACCCCGTGCGCATGTACCTGCGCGAGATGGGCTCGGTCGAGCTGCTCTCGCGCGAGGGCGAGATCGCCATCGCCAAGCGCATCGAGGCCGGTCGCGAGGCGATGATCGCGGGACTGTGCGAGAGCCCGCTGACCTTCCAGGCGATCATCATCTGGCGCGACGAGCTCGTCGAGGGCCGGGTGCTCCTGCGCGACATCATCGACCTCGAGGCGACCTACGCCGACCCGGACGGACGCGGCGCCGATCGCAGCGCCGAGGACGGCGGGACCGAGGGCGGCGACGAGGCCGAGGGCCGCCAGGACGCGGAGGCGCAGCGCGCCAACGGCGCCGGCACGACCGCGGGCGTCCCCAACGGCGCGCCGCACGAGCCGCCGTCCGGCGCGCCCGAGGGCGACATCGACGACGACGACATGGAGAACAACGTCTCCCTCTCCGCCATGGAGAGCGAGCTCAAGCCGCGCGTGCTGGAGACGTTCGACAACATCGCCGACAACTACAAGAAGCTTCGCCGGCTTCAGCTGGAGCACGTCGAGCAGCGGCTGCAGAACTCGCAGCTGACGCCCTCGCAGGAGCGCAAGTACAAGAAGCTCAAGGACGAGATCGTCGCCGACGTGAAGTCGCTGTCGCTGAACCAGAACCGCATCGACGCGCTGGTGGAGCAGCTCTACGACATCAACAAGCGGCTGCTGTCGTTCGAGGGTCGGCTGATGCGCCTGGCCGAGAGCTACGGCGTCGGACGCGAGGACTTCCTGCGCAACTACCAGGGCCACGAGCTGGACCCGAAGTGGCTGCTGCGGGTCTCCAAGCTCGGCGGGCGCGGCTGGCGCGACTTCTCGGCCAACGGCAAGGACAACATCCACGCGCTGCGCGACTCGATCCAGTCGCTGGCCTCCGAGACCGGGCTCGAGATCTCCGAGTTCCGCAAGATCGTGCACATGGTGCAGAAGGGCGAGCGCGAGGCCCGCCAGGCCAAGAAGGAGATGATCGAGGCCAACCTGCGTCTCGTGATCTCGATCGCCAAGAAGTACACCAACCGCGGCCTGCAGTTCCTGGACCTCATCCAGGAGGGCAACATCGGCCTGATGAAGGCCGTCGACAAGTTCGAGTACCGCCGCGGCTACAAGTTCTCGACCTACGCCACGTGGTGGATCCGGCAGGCGATCACCCGCTCGATCGCCGACCAGGCGCGCACGATCCGCATCCCCGTGCACATGATCGAGACGATCAACAAGATCGTGCGCACCTCGCGCCAGATGCTCCACGAGATCGGCCGCGAGCCGACCCCCGAGGAGCTGGCCGAGAAGCTCGCCATGCCGCTCGAGAAGGTCCGCAAGGTCCTCAAGATCGCCAAGGAGCCGATTTCCCTCGAGACGCCGATCGGCGACGAGGAGGATTCGCACCTGGGCGACTTCATCGAGGACAAGAACGCGATTCTGCCGATCGACGCCGCGATCCAGTCGAACCTGCGCGAGACGACCACCAGGGTGCTCGCCTCGCTCACGCCCCGCGAGGAGCGCGTCCTGCGCATGCGCTTCGGCATCGGCATGAACACCGACCACACGCTGGAAGAGGTCGGCCAGCAGTTCTCGGTGACCCGCGAGCGCATCCGCCAGATCGAGGCGAAGGCGCTCAGGAAGCTGAAGCATCCCTCGCGCAGCCGGAAGCTGCGGAGCTTCCTGGACAACTGATTGGGCCGTGAGGTCCGGTGGAGATGGGGGACGCCCGCGGGTGATGAGCCGCGGGCGTTCGCGTTCTTGCTTCAAGCGTCTCTCAGCAGGTGCCGGCCCGCATCCATCCGTTCGTGGATGATGCGCAGGACGTCGACATACTCGTCGGTCCGTCGGTAGTAGGCGATGTGGGAGCCGACCTTCATCCGCCAAAGCTCTGGTGCGATGTCCGTTCGTCTGCTCCGGCGACGTCCGGCCGCCTCGCTCTCCAAGACGGCGGCGATAGACCGAACGTAGTCTTCGGCTTGAGCGTCTCCCCACCTCTCAATTGTATATCGCCGTATGTTCATCAAATCGCGGTCCGCTTTCGGCCGAAAGCGGACCCGGCTCATCGATCTTCCCGGCGCGCGCGCTCGAGGAACTCCTCCACGTCGAACGGCTCCGGCTCGCCGCTCGCCTCCCCTTCCGCGATCGCCTCCCGCAACGCCTTGATCCGCTCCGCGTCGGCGAGCAGCGCCAGCGCCTCGCGCACGGCGTCGGACGGGGAGGCGAAGCGGCCTTCCGCCACGGCCGCATCGATGAAGGCGGCGTCGTCCTCGGAGAACTCGATCGTCTTGTGAACGGTCATCGCGGGTTTCTCCTCACGGGCTCATCCTGCCTCGGCAGCATCGGTGTCGCAAGCGGCGGCCTTGTCTCGTATGGCATAATGCTCTACAATCTATGCCAATTGAAAGGGCCGTTCATGCCGCAGCCTCTGCCTTGTATGCCGGAAGAGACGCCCGGCTCCCCCGCCGTCACGCAGGAGGAAGCCACCGCCATGCTGCGGGCGGCGTTCAACCTGTTTCGGCTCTGGGGGCTGTCGGACGCGCAGGCGCGCATCCTGCTCGGGCAGCCGAGCCCGTCGACTTTCTATCGCTGGAAGCGCGGCGAGATCGGCACCATCCCGCACGACACCGCCTGGCGGCTCGGCGACCTGATGGGGATCCACAAGGCCCTGCGCTACCTCTTTGCCGACCCGGCGCGCGGCTATGCCTGGATCGCCAAGCCGAACGTCGCCTTCGGCGGCCGGTCGGCGCTCGATCGCATGCTCGCCGGCGCGCCGAGCGACGTCACGGCCGTGCGCGCCTACCTCGACGCCGAGCGGGGCGGCTGGTGACGGCGCCGGCCCTCGTCGCGGTGGACTGGCCGACGAGCCACCGCATCATCCGCACGATCTACCCGCCGGTCTGGCTGTTCGAGGACATCGCCGATCCGGCCGACTGGGACCTCATCGCACGCGCGGAGGCGAAGACGAACCCGCGGGTGCGCGACGAGATCGGGGAGATTTCCCTCGTGCCGCCGGAGCGGCGGGTGTCGGGGCCGACGGCGAGCCTCGTCATGGGGGCGTTCACCCATTGCTCGCCCGACCGGCCGGGCCGGTTCTCGGACGGACGCTTCGGCGTCTGGTACTGCGGCGCGGTGTTCGAGGTGGCCCTGATGGAGACCGTCCACCATTTCGCACGCTTCATGCGGGCGACGGACGAGCCGTCCGGCGACGCCCTCCATCGGGAGCTCGTCGCCGGGGTCGGCGGGAGGCTGGCGGACCTGCGCACCGGCTTCGACGACTGCCTCGCGCCCGACGACTGGCGCGCCGGCCAGACGCTCGCCGCCACCCTGCGCGCGGACGGGGCCGACGGCGTGCTTTACCCGAGCGTGCGCTACCCGCAGGGGCTCGCGGTCGCGCTGTTCTGGCCGGATCGCGTCCGCCTGCCGGTCACGCAGGCGCGGACGCTCCAGTATCGCTGGGACGGGCGCGCGGTGACCCGCTACTTCGTCATCGGCGAGGAGGCCTGGCGCCCGCTGCCCGATGCCGGCTGAGCGCCCCTCACCGCACCGTGAGCCCCTCGATCGCGCCCACATTGCGCCCGCCGGTGTCGTCCGCGTCGGAGGCGACGGCGATGCCCACCAGCACGCCGGGCTCCTCGCCGAAGGCGGCGCGGTGGTCGGCGGCGAGATCGACCTCCTCGGTGAGCCAGGTGCCCGTCTGGGCGCCCGCGGGGCGGCGGATGAGGTAGACGCCGCGGCCGCGGGTGTAGGGGTTCTCGACGACGTCCCCGCGCGTGCCGTCACCGCCGAAGACGTAGACGAGGAGCCGCCCCCGGCCGGAGAGCAGCAGGGAGCGCATCCCCGTGCGACCGGCCTCGGCCGCGGCGCGGTCGGCCTCCGGCGCGAAGGCGAAGTAGAGCGCGAGCGCGCGGTCGTCGCCGCCGCGTCGGCCGAGATCGGTCGGCGGCGGACCGGCATCGACGCGCCAGCGCCAGGCGGCGCGGGTGGCGTCGAGCGCCGCCGCCGGCACGCGCGCGGCCAGCACCGAGGAGCTGCGCTCGGCGACGACGGTGAGGCGGTCCGGCCCCTCCGCGGCGTAGGTGGTGGCGGGGATGCCGCGGAAGGCGATCTCCTCCCAGCCGGCGGCCGCGAGGCTCGGGCCGAAGGGGATCGGCACCTGCCCGGCGGCGGGGGCGCAGAGCGCGAGGAAGGCGGCGGCGGCGAGGAGGGTCTTGCGGATCATGGCGGCTCCGGATCGGTTCGGCGTCGCGCGAAGCTACGACGCGACCCCGGCGCGGGGCTCATGACATCGGCTCACGAAGCCGCGAGCGGTGCGCGACCGCGGAAGCGGCGGCGATAGGCGCCGGGGCTCGTGGCCAGCCGCGTGCGGAAGTGGTGGCGCAGCGTGGCGAGCGTGCCGAAGCCGCAGGCGGCGGCGACGTCGTCGAGGGCGGCGTCGGTGGTCTCGAGCAGCGCGCGGGCGCGGGCGAGGCGCTCGAGCACCAGCCACTCGCCCGGCGGATGGCCCGTCGTCGCCTCGAAGCGGCGCTGGAAGGTGCGCGCGCTCATGCCGGCCGCGCGCGCCATGGCGGCGATGCCGTGGGGCCGGTCGAGGGAGGCGCGCACGGCGTCGAGCAGCGGGCCGAGCCGCGCGCCCTCGCGGGCGCGGGGTACCGGCGCCTCGACGAACTGCGCCTGCCCGCCCTCGCGATGCGGCGGCACGACGAGGCGGCGCGCGACGCTGCTCGCGGCGGCCGCCCCGAAATCCCGGCGGACCAGGTGGAGGCACAGGTCGATGCCCGCTGCGCTGCCGGCGGCGGTGAGGATCGAGCCCTCGTCGACGTAGAGCACGTCGGGCCGCACCACGAGGTCCGGGTAGGCGTCCGCGAGGGCGCGGGCGTAGCGCCAGTGCGTGGTGCAGGCGCGCCCGGCGAGCAGGCCGGCGGCGGCCAGCACGAAGACGCCCGAGCACAGCGAGAGCACCCGCGCCCCGCGGGCGTGGGCGCGCCGCAGCGCATCGCGGATCACCTCCGGCACGGGCGCGTCGACCCCGCGCCAGCCGGGCACGACGATCGTCCCGGCCGTCTCGAGCAGTTCCCGCCCGCCGTCGCACAGGACCCGCACGCCGCCGGCGGCGCGCAGCGGCCCGGGCTCGGTGGCGCAGACGGCGAAGCGGTACCAGTCCTCGCCCATCTCCGGGCGGGGCAGGCCGAAGATCTCGACGGCGACGCCGAACTCGAAGGTGCACAGGCCGTCGTAGGCGAGCGCGACCACGAGCCGGCTGTCGGGCGGGGAGGGGCGACGCGGGAGGGAGGGGGTGCGCGCGTTTGGCATGATCTCGACGCTAGTCGGCGATCGTGCCGCTCGCAAGCGGGCGGCCGGCGGTGGAGGATCGCTCCGGGTCCACACGCACCCGGAGCAGACGCCATGCCGACCGAGGTCACCGCCGTTCCCGCCGCCCCCTCCGACCAGGCCGAGCGCCACTACGCGGCGAAGCTCGCCTTCGAGACCGACTGCGACGACGTCCATGGCGCGCTCGCCGCGGGCACCGCCGATTTCGCCCTCTTCGACGTGCGCGGCGCGAGCGCCTACGCCCGCGGCCACGTGCCGGGTGCGGGCCATCTGCCGCGGCGCGAGATCTCGGCCGAGCGCCTCGCGGCGATCCCGCCGACGACGCTCCTCGTCGTCTACTGCGCGGGGCCGCATTGCAACGGCGCCGACAAGGCCGCGCTCGCGCTCGCACGCCTCGGGAGGCCGGTGAAGATCATGATCGGCGGCGTCACGGGCTGGCGCGACGAGGGCTTCCCGCTCGCAGGCGGCACGGCGCAGGGCACGCTCGTGGAGGTGTGAGCAGGGCTTCCGAATCGATCGTCGGTCGGCTTACCCTGGGTCGTAACCTGGGAGGGCCTCGTCATGAATCCGCTGATCGCGCTGGCCTTGCAGCTCGTGCCCGACGCCGCACGGGCCTTCGCGGGAGGCAAGGCCGGTGACGTCGCCGCCTCGGTGAGCCGGGCGGTCGCCGAGGCGGCGGGCACGTCGGACGCGCAGGCGGCGCAGATCGCGCTGGCGCAGGACCCGGCGAAGCTCGCGGACTTGCGCATCAAGCTCGCGCAGATCGCGGCGCAGGCGGAGAGCGACCGGCGCGCGGACGACCTGGCCGACACCGAGAGCGCCCGCGCCACCTTCGCCGAGCTCGCCAAGGCGGGGAACGCCGTGGGGCTCGCGCCGGTGATCATCTCGGTGATCGTGACGGTGGGCTTCTTCGTCATGCTGATCTGGCTCCTGGTGCGCGAGCCGACGCTGACCACGGATTCCGCGGTGCTCCAGCTGATCAACATCACGATCGGCGCGCTCACCGCGGCCTTCGCGACGGTGGTGAACTTCTGGCTGGGCTCCTCGCACGGCTCGCGCATCAAGGACCAGATCTCGGCGACCCTGCAGGCGCAGGCCGCCGGCAGCGGCGCGAGGCAGGTGAGCGCCGCGCTCGGCGCGCATTCGGCGCGCATCGAGGCGGCGGTGCAGGCCTTCCAGGCGGCGACGCAGAAGCCGGCGCAGGCGCCGGCACCCGCGCCGGCGTCCGCAACGGCGGATGCCGACCGGCGCTTCGACGCGTGCGTGACGATCGTGCTCCAGCTCGAGGGCGGCTACGTGGACGATCCGCGCGATCCCGGCGGCGCCACCAACATGGGGATCACGTTGAGCACCCTGCGCGACTGGCGCAAGGACCCGAGCCTGGGGCCCGACGACGTGAAGGCGCTGACCGAGACCGAGGCGAAGGCGATCTACCGGGCGAGCTACTGGAACCCGATGCAGTGCGACGGCCTGCCGGCGGGCGTCGACCTCAGCGTGTTCGACTTCGGCGTCAACGCCGGCCCGAGCCGCTCGGTGAAGCTGCTCGAGAGCCTGGTCGGCACGACGCAGGACGGCGTCATGGGCCCGCAGACGCTCGCCGCCACCGCCGCCCAGGACGCCCCCGACCTGATCCGCCGCTTCGCCGACGGGCGGATCGCCTACTACAAGTCCCTCTCCGGCTGGGATCGCTACGGCACCGGCTGGACGAACCGGACCAACACGGTGGAGAAGGACGCGCTGGCGATGGCGAGGGCGTGAGGCGCCTGTGGGCCGGGCCGCAGCGCCGACGGCACGCGATCGCGCGCTCCCCTCTCCCTCGTGGCAAGTCGATTCGCACATCTGCGGCACGTCGGGTCGAACGACGAACCCCGCGGGGCAGGGCGCAGGTCTTCCCCTACAGGATTCCTCTGCGAAACGGCGTTGTCCGCCGCCGTCGGCTCTCG
>NZ_JBQTCJ010000087.1:0-15755 GCF_052380005.1 Salinarimonas sp. NSM | reverse complement strand
CCCTCGCGCAGGACCCGCTCGCCCTCGATGCCGCCGGGCTCGCCGCGGAGCCCGAGGAGATCGCGCTGCGCATCCTCGCACGGGCGGTGCGGAGCGCCGGCGGCGGCGGCTACGACCGGCTCGCGCGGCTCGAAGCCTTCTGGGACCGGCTCTCGCCGGCCATCGCCGCGGGCGCGCCGTTCCGCGAGACGCTCGGCGGCGCGCTCGCGACGCTCGCGGCCGGCCGGCTCGTGCTGACGCAGGAGCCGCCACGGCGGCGGGCGCGCTGATCTCCTTTGCGCGGAGCGGCGGGAGTGCTAGGAGCCTGCCCATGCTCGAAGGCCTGCACCCCAACCGCCCGACCCACGTCATGCGCCTCGCCACCAGCGAGCGTGCCGCGCGTGCCACGACCGACGTCATCGGCGAGATGTTCGACCCCGCCGAGACGGCGGTCGCCGCTTTCGAGGCGGATGACGGCAGGACCTGGCTGCTCGAGGCCTACTTCGCCTCGCCCCCGGACGAGGAGGCCGTGCGCGCCATGATTCGGCCGGTGATCGGCGCGGAGGCCGATCGCGCGGTGTTCGAGGCGATCGCGCAGAAGGACTGGGTGGCGGCGTCGCTGGAGGGGTTGAAGCCCGTGCGCGCCGGGCGCTTCCTCGTGCACGGATCGCACGACCGGCACACGCGGGGGGCGAACGACCTCGCCATCGAGATCGAGGCGGCTCTCGCCTTCGGCACCGGGCATCACGGCACGACGCGCGGCTGCCTGCTGGCGCTGGTCGACGAGCTCAAGCGCCGGCGCCCGGCCCGGGTGCTCGACGTCGGCACGGGCACGGGCATCCTCGCCTTCGCGGCGGCGAAGGCGGTGCGGCGGCGCGTGGTGGCGGGGGACATCGATCCGGTGGCGATCGCGGTGGCGCGCGACAACGCGCGCGCGAACGGCGTGGCGCCCTGGCTCGACCTCTACGTCGGCCCGGGCATCCGCGCAGGCTCGGCGGCGCGCCCGCGGCATTTCGACCTCGTCTTCGCCAACATCCTCGCGAAGCCCTTGAAGCGTCTCGCGCCGGATCTGGCGCGCGTGGTCGCGGCGGGGGGGACGCTGGTCCTGTCGGGGCTGCTCGCGCGCGACGTGCCGGGCGTGCTCTCGGCCTATCGCGCGCAGGGCTTCGCGCTGGCGAAGCGGCGCGATCTCGAGGGCTGGGCCGCGCTCACCCTGACGCGGGGCGGCGCGGCCGCGCGGCCCGTCGATCGCTGATCAGCGCACGAAGGGCAGGCGGGCGTCGTCGGTGAGCCCGACGGCGCGCACGCCCTCGTTCTCCATGCGCGCCTCGAGATGCGGCGCGTAGAGGCGCAGCTCCCGGCGGACACGCTCCATCTGCGCGGCCTGCATGCGGCGCAGGATGCGCGCGAACAGGCCGGGGCGGGCGGTCTCGCCGGCGGGAGCGGCGGTGTCGCGGGCGGCGCCGCGGAAGGTGTCGATGGCATAGGCCATGGTGCGGTCTCCGGTCGTGGATCTCGGCTGCGGAACGGCCCGAGCGTTTCCTTGTTGCGACGCAATATGGGTCAGCATGGCTGTCCTAGCTAGACCTTATGCGCCGGAGCCGTCATGCGTTAGATGCAAGGCTCGCCCAAGATGTGGGCCGAGATGCCCGGTTGATGCATGGTTCATGGGCAGCGTGGCCGGTGCGCATGCGGCGTCCGTCCGCTTGCCGCGGGCGCCCGTTGCACGCACGCGCGCTTGCGCGTACGCCTTCGCCATGAGCCGCTTCCAGACCTTCGACGACCTCACCGATCCCGCCCGCACCGCCCCGCGCGTCGCCGCGCTGCGGGCCGAGCTCGCCCGCCGCGGCATCGACGGCTTCGTCGTGCCGCGCGCGGACGAGCACCAGTCCGAGTACGTGCCGCCGAGCGCCGAGCGGCTCGCCTGGCTGACCGGCTTCACCGGCTCCGCCGGCGCGGCGGTGATCCTCGCCGATCGCGCCGCGCTGTTCGTCGACGGGCGCTACACGCTGCAGGCGCCGGCGCAGACCGACACGGGGGTGATCGCCGTCGTCGACAGCGGCGAGACCTCGCCCACGCGCTGGGTCGAGGCGAACCTGGCGGAGGGCGCCGTCCTCGGCTACGACCCCTGGCTCCATACCGCGGACGCGGTCGCGGGGCTCGAGCGTGCCGCAAAGGCGGCGGGCGGGCGGCTCGAGCCGCTCTCGCCGAACCCGATCGACGCCATCTGGCCTGATCGCCCGGCCCCGCCGAAGGCGCCGGTGCGGCCTCATCCGGAGGAATACGCCGGCCTCTCGCGGGCGGAGAAGCTCGCGCGGGTGCGCGAGGCGCTCGTCCGGGAGAAGCTCGACGCGCTGGTGATCTCCGACCCGCATGCGCTCGCCTGGCTGTTCAACCTGCGCGGCGGCGACGTCGCCCACACGCCGCTGCCGCTGGGCTATGCGCTCGTGCCGCGGGACGGGGCCGCGACGCTCTTCCTCGATCCCGAGAAGGTGACCAACGAGGCGGGTGACGCCGTCGGTGACGTCGCCGCCTTCCGCGCCCCGGACGCGCTGGCGCCGACGCTGGCCGGGATCGCCCGGCGCGGCGCGCGCATCCGCCTCGACCGCGACACCGCGGCCCGGGCGCTGTCCGACGTCGTCCGTGCCGCCGGCGCCGAGCCGGACGTCGGCGTCGACCCGATCGGGCGGATGAAGGCGGTCAAGACCGATGCCGAGATCGCCGGAGCCCGCGCCGCGCACGCGCGCGACGGCGCCGCGGTCGCGCGCTTCCTCGCCTGGTTCGCGGCGACGGCGCCCGGCGGGCTCACCGAGATCGACGTGGTGGAGAAGCTGGAGGCCTGCCGGGAGGAAACCGGCGCGCTCGTCGACGTCTCCTTCCCGACGATCGCGGGGGCCGGGCCGAACGGCGCGATCGTGCATTATCGCGTCAGCCGCGCCACGAACCGGGCGCTCGCGGCGGGCGAGCTCTTCCTGATCGATTCGGGCGCGCAGTACCGCGACGGCACGACGGACATCACCCGCACGCTCCCCGTCGGCGCGCCGACCGACGAGATGCGCGACCGCTACACGCGGGTGCTCCAGGGACATCTGGCGGTCTCGCGCGCGGTCTTCCCCAAGGGCGCGACGGGCGCGCAGATCGACGGCTTCGCGCGGGCGCCGTTGTGGCGGGCGGGGCTCGATTTCGACCACGGCACCGGCCACGGCGTCGGCAGCTTCCTCTCGGTGCACGAGGGCCCTCAGCGCATCGCCAAGACCGGGACGACCCCGCTCGAGCCGGGCATGATCCTCTCCAACGAGCCGGGCTACTATCGCACGGGCGCGTACGGCATCCGCATCGAGAACCTGATCCTCGTCGAGCGCCGCGAGATCCCCGGCGCCGAGCGCGAGATGCGCGGCTTCGAGACGCTGACGCTCGCGCCCTACGCGCGAGACCTCATCGACCTCGCACTGCTCGACGCGGGCGAGATCGCCTGGATCGACGCCTATCACGCCCGCGTCGCGGAGACGCTCGCGCCGCTGGTGGACGACGCGACGCGCGGCTGGCTCGCCCGCGCCTGTGCGCCCCTCGGCTGAGGGGGTTGGCAGGCGGGCGCGGGCCGCCCGCTTGCCCCCGCCCGCCCGCTCTGCTTGAACCGGAGCCCAGCCGGGAGCCCCGCATGACCGACCATTCCAGCCACGACCGCCCGTTCTCCAAGCGCAGCCTCGCCGTCCAGGCGATGGGGCGGGTCGATCCGGTGACGAAGGCCGTGGTGCCGCCGATCCACGTCGCCACCACCTACCTGCGCGACCCCGACAACGGCTACTCGTCCGGTTTCGTCTACGGCCGCCCCGACAACGCCACGGTGCGCGAGGCCGAGGACGTCATCGCCATGCTGGAGGAGGCTTCAGCCGGCGCGCTGCTCTTCGGCTCCGGCATGGCGGCGGCGACCGCGGTCTTCCGCGCGCTCGACCCGGGCGATCACGTGGTGGCGCCCGCCGTGATGTACTGGGCGCTGCGGCAATGGCTGCTGACGGAAGGCCGCCGCGCGGGGCTCGAGGTGACGCTCGTCGAGACCTCGGACGTCGACGCCCTGCGCGCCGCGATGCGCCCGGGGAAGACGAAGCTCGTGTGGATCGAGACGCCGGCGAACCCGCTCTGGACGCTCACCGACATCGCCGCCGCCGCCGAGATCGCGCACGCGGCGGGGGCGCGGCTCGGGGTCGATTCGACCTGCGCCTCGCCCTGGCACACGCGTCCGCTCGCACTCGGCGCCGACGTCGTCATGCACGCGGCGACGAAGATCCTCAACGGCCATTCGGACGTGGTGGCCGGGGCGCTCGCGGGGCGGGAGAACGACGCCTTCTGGCAGCGGCTCGCGACGATCCGCAAGGGCGAGGGCGGCATCCTGGGGCCGTTCGAGGCCTACCTCCTGATGCGCGGCATGCGCACCTTCCACTTGCGCGCCGCCGCGCAGGCGGCCTCGGCGATGACGCTCGCCGAGCGGCTGTCGGCGCACCCGCGGGTCGCCGCGGTGCTCTACCCGGGCCTGCCCGGCCACCCGGGGCACGACATCGCCCGCCGGCAGATGGAAAACGGCTTCGGCACCATGCTCTCGATCCGCGTCGCCGGCGGAGAGCGGGCGGCGATCGCCACCGCGGCCGGGGTGCGGCTGTGGACGCGCGCGACCTCGCTCGGCGGCGTCGAGAGCCTGATCGAGCACCGCGCCTCGATCGAGGGTCCGGACACGCCCTGCCCGGCGGACCTGCTGCGGCTGTCCGTCGGCTGCGAGGACGTCGAGGACCTCCACGCGGACCTGGATCGTGCGCTCTCCGCGGCGCACGGGTGAGGCGTCGTCGCGAGAGAAAAGAGGCGGCTCGCGCCGCCTCCCCGAGGACATCGAATGTGAACATTCAGTGATCATTCGCCCTCGGAACGGGCAGCGATCGCGCATCAAGGCCTGAGCGCGACGAGGCTCAGCTCGGGGCCCGGCAGCGCCAGCAGGGCGAGCACGGCGCTCAGCCCGACGGCGGCGAACACGAAGGACAGGCTCACGATCGGCATCAGGTCGCGGTTGGGCATTCTGAAGAAGTGCATGATCGGTCCCTCCATGAACGGCGGATGAACAACGCACACGATCTACTCCGGTTCCTGGGCTTTGCAATATCCGTTCCAGGTGAGACCGTGTGCGATCGATGCGCTTCCGGGACGAGCGTCGGCTCCGCTCCCCGCTCGAACGCACATGTGCGAGACACGGGTCCCCGGCGCCGTCCCCCATCCGACCCATGGACCGGGCCTTCTTCGGCGCCTCCGCAATTTCACCTGAAGATTAATCCGACGATGCGCTTGACGGTAGCAGAGTCGTGACGCTATCTTCACGGGCATAGCCGGCTACATAGCACGGAACCGAAACCCGCGGCAGCTCCTGGACAGGTCGCCGCGTGCGGCGCCGCGCTCGCTCGGGAGGTGCGCAGTGGCGATCCAGCAGAAGTTCCACGTCGGCGACGAAGCCGTGCACGATCTGGCGGCGCGCGGTGTCGCGCTCGGGCCGGTGCGCGAGGTCGCGTACACCTATTTCGGCAAGGACGGCACGACGTCGGAAGACCTCCTCGTGCGCATCGCGATCCACGACGACCGATCCGTGCTCGACGTGAAGGAACGTGCGGGTCCCGGCCAACCGTGGTCGAAGCGCGAGACAGCGATCACGAATCCGGAGGACACGCGGGCCATGCTCGAGCGCTTCGGCTTTCGCGCGGTCGCGACGATGCGCAAGACATTCCGTTCCTGGCGAAACGACGTGCTGGTGATCGATCTCGTACAGGTGCCGGGGTGCTTCACGGTCATCGAGGCGAAATTCGCGGATGCGACGCGCGAGGAGGCGACCCGCTTCCTGCGCGAGCTCGGCTTCGATCCCGACCACGCGGACAGTCGCAGCTCCGTGGACATATTCCTTGCTTCGATGGCGGTGGAGGGCGTGTGATGAGATCGGCGAGCGTCTCCGCAAATCCGGTACAGGGCTTGACCTGCTTCCATCAATACAGAGATAGGAAGCTCAAGACCTTGTCGATAGACATGCTGTACACGTCGCTCGATGCGTTCGAGACGAGAACGACGCTCGCGCTCGCGTCTCGCCAGGCGGGTTCCGAAAAGCGCGGCGGCTCGACCGGCGACATCCGTCGTGCCTACGATTTCCTCGGGTCGCTCACCGATCTGCCGCTCGCCATCGAGAGCGAGAACGATTTCGATCCCGACATCGGGCTCGGCTCGTCCTCGTCGGGGTTCGCGTGCATCGCCGGCGCGGCGTCGCGGCTCCTCGGCCTGCCCGAGCAGCCGACGGAGGTCTCGCGGCTCGCACGGCAGGGCTCGTTCTCCGCTGCGGCGGCGGTGACGGGCGGGATCTCGCTGGTGCGGAGCGGTGGCGTGGGCGTGCCGACCTTCGCCGAGCGGATCTTCGGCCCCGAGGAGCTACCGGACCTCAGCGTCGTCGTCGCCTTCTCCCGCTACGACAAGGCCAACCGCGACTTCTACGCCGAGGCGAACTCCTCGCCGATCGTCGACCCGATCCGCGACGTCTGCAGCGACCTCGCGCACACCATCATCGCAAGCATCGAGGCGCGCGACATCGATCGTCTCGCGATGCTGTCGGAGCGCCACAGCATCATGAACTATGCCGTGCTTCACACCGGCAGCAGCAATCTCCTCCTCTGGCAGCCCGAGACCGTGACGATCATGCATCTCGTGAGGTCGCTGCGCACGGGCGATGGGCTGCCGGTCTTCTACTCGATGAACACGGGTGCGAACGTCTTCGTCTACTGCTTCTCGGACGATGCGCGTGCGCGTGTCGAGGCCGAGCTCGCCGAGCGCGGGCTGCCGTTCCGGTCGTCCAAGGTCGGCGGCGCGCTTCGCTACCTGGACGAACCGCCCGCGATCGGCAGCGCGCTCGCCGTGCCGGTCCACGGCGGCGACGGCCCGGCGTCCGTCCACGTTTCTTGAAGGCAGTCTCTCGAAGGCACCTCTCGCGGAGGCGCGACGCGGCCGTCGAGAAGCTATCCCGCTCGTCCGGATGTCTCACATGGTCCTCACCGCCTATGCCCTGATCGGCTTCTCGTCCTTCTTCCTGATCGTCGTGCCGATCACGGGAGGAATCGTCCTCAACCCGCTGCTCGCGCTCGTCGTCGACCCGCACGTCGCGGTGAGCATGACGGTGTTCTTCTTTGCGGTGAACAGCTTCATCAAGGCCGTCGTGTTCCATGACCACATCGTGTGGAAATACTTCTGGAACATGCTCGCGGTCTCCGCGCTCGCGGCGATGGCTGGAACCTGGGCGATCGGGCTCGTCCCGGAGACGATGCTCTACCTCGTCATGCTCGCGATGACGCTGCACTTCACCTGGAAGCACATCGCGAAGATGACCGCGAGAGAGCCGCGGCCGAAGGGCGCGGCGAGCCGCAGCGGCGATCTCGTCACCAGCGCCGTGAGCGGGTTCATGCAGGGCGTCGGCCTCGGCGGCGGAGGCTCGCTGCGCAAGTCCTACTTCCTCTCGCACGGGCTGTCGCTCCTGCAGATGCACGGAACCACGTCCGCCTTGAGCGTCGTGCTCGGGGTCGTCTCGACCGGGCTCCGGCTTCAGACCGA
Organism: Salinarimonas sp. NSM; assembly: GCF_052380005.1. Classification (NCBI taxonomy): domain Bacteria; kingdom Pseudomonadati; phylum Pseudomonadota; class Alphaproteobacteria; order Hyphomicrobiales; family Salinarimonadaceae; genus Salinarimonas; species Salinarimonas sp. NSM. Next base: position 8,162 of record NZ_JBQTCJ010000087.1, on the reverse strand, counting down.
CCAGGTGACCTGGACGCAGCTGCTGCCGATCGCCTACCTGATCCCGGTGATGATCGCGGCGACGGTGCTCGGCAAGCTCGCGCTGGTGAAGCTGAGCCAGCGAACGGCCGACCGCGTGATCCTGCTCACGCTCGTCGCCACGACGGTGCTGCTCGGGTGGAAGGTGGCGGTCGAGCTCGCCTGAGGTCACGCTCCTTCGGCGGTGTTCGGGCCGCAGCCCCACCCCAGATCGGACGCCGTCCGCGCGAGCGGCTCCGGCACCGGCGCCTCGACCCGTACCGGCGGCTTCGCGCGCGACAGCGGCACGGCGATGCGCCAGGCGTGGAGGTGGAGCGCCGCGCCGCGCGGCGCGCCCCCGTAGATCGCATCCCCCGCGATCGGGAAGCCGGAGGCGGCGCAGTGGACGCGCAGCTGGTGCGTGCGCCCCGTGACCGGCTCCAGCGCCAGGAGCGCGCGCGAGCCGTCCGGCGCCCGGGCGAGGACGCGCACCCGCGTCAGCGCCTCCTGTCCTTCGGGCGACGCCTTCATCCGCCAGGGCGTGTCCGGCGCGACCGGAGCCAGGGGGAGGTCGATCGTGAAGGCGTCCTGCGCCGTCGCGGGCCCGGGCGCGACGAGGGCGAGGTAGGTCTTCTCGACGCGGCCTTTCGCGAACAGCTCCGCCAGCGTGCGCAGCGCCTTCGGGTGGCGGCCGAGCACGAGGCAGCCGGACGTGTCGCGGTCGAGCCGGTGGGCGAGCTCGGGGCGCCACTTCAGGCCGAAGCGCAGCGCGTCGAGATGCCGCGCGAGCGTTTCCCCGCCGCCTGGCCCGGGATGGACGGGCAGCCCGGCGGGCTTGTCGAGGACGAGCATGAGGCCGTCGCGATGCAGGATGCGCGACACTATCTCTTCGGATCTCATGCGAAATCCGCTAGAGCGGACGACGCGAGACGGCAAGCGACGAATGCGGGAGGCGCCGAGGCATGGCTGACGAGACCGAGAAACGCGGCTTCTTCTCGCGGCTGTTCGGGCGCAAGGCGGACGAGGCGCCGAGCGGCGAGACGTCGCGCGAGGAGGCGGCACCGGACGCCGCCTCGACCGGCACCGACCGCTCGCCCGACGCGGCGGCGGCGGTGCCGTCCGAACTCGCGGGCGCCGACCTCCAGCCGATCGAGCCCGAGGGCGACGAGGCCCGCGAGGCCGCCATCGCGGAGGAGCTCGAGACGCTGCCCGGTCCCGCCGGCACGCCGGCGCCCGAGCAGACGACGCCCGAGGCCCTCGTCGAGCCGAAACCAGCGCCCGCTCCGCCGCCGTCTCCCGCCGCCGCCCCGAAGGCCTCCTGGTGGAAGCGCCTGACGCAGGGCCTGGCGCGCACCTCCTCCTCCATGGGGGGCGCGATCACGAGCCTGTTCACCAAGCGCAAGCTCGACGCCACCACGCTCGAGGACCTCGAGGACATCCTCATCCAGGCGGATCTCGGCGTGCCGGCGGCGACGCGCATCACCGAGGCCGTCGCCAAGGGCCGCTACGACAAGGAGATCCCGCCCGAGGAGGTCAAGCGCGTGCTCGCCACCGAGGTCGAGCGCTCGCTCGCGCCGGTGGCACGCCCGCTGGAGATCGACCGGGCGCGAAAGCCCTTCGTCGTCCTCATGGTCGGCGTCAACGGCGCGGGCAAGACCACGACGATCGGCAAGCTCGCCGCGAAGTTCCGCGCGCAGAAGCTCTCCGTCACCATGGCCGCGGGGGACACGTTCCGCGCCGCCGCGATCGAGCAGCTGAAGGTCTGGGGCGAGCGCACGGGCGCGACGGTCGTCGCCCGCGAGCAGGGCGCGGACGCCGCCGGGCTCGCCTTCGACGCGCTGACCGAGGCGCGGCGCGCGGGCACCGACGTGCTCCTCGTCGACACCGCGGGGCGGCTGCAGAACAAGGCGGGGCTGATGTCCGAGCTCGAGAAGATCGTGCGCGTGATGCGCAAGGTCGACCCGAGCGCGCCCCACGCGGCGCTCCTCGTGCTCGACGCGACGGTGGGGCAGAACGCCCTCTCGCAGGTCGAGCTGTTCCAGAAGGCGGCGGGCGTCACCGGGCTCGTGATGACGAAGCTCGACGGCACCGCCCGCGGCGGCATCCTGGTGGCGCTCGCCGAGCGCTTCGGGCTGCCGGTGCACTTCATCGGCGTGGGGGAGGGCGTCGAGGATCTCGAGCCCTTCGCCGCGAAGGACTTCGCCCGGGCGATCGCCGGGCTCGACGAGGCGTGACGCCGCGCCGACCGAGCCGCCTCAGGCGGCCTCGGGGCGCGCGATCTCGTCCGCGAAGCTGCGAACGTTCTCGGACAGGCCCGTCGTCTGGTCGGAGACGATGACGACGCGCTCGGAGATCTCGCGGATCGCCTCGCTCTGCTGACCCACCAGGTCCGCGATCGAGGCCGAGATGTCCTTGATCTCGCTGTTCTGCCCGTGGATCCGCGCCATCGCCTGGACCGCGGCCGCGGCCTTCTCCTGGATGGCCTGGATCTGCGTCGCGACGCTCTCGGTGGCTTTCGTCGTCTGGTTGGCGAGAGCCTTCACCTCGTTGGCGACGACGGAGAAGCCGCGTCCGTGCTCGCCGGCGCGCGCCGCCTCGATGGTGGCGTTGAGCGCGAGCAGGTTCGTCTGCGCCGCGATGCTCTCGATGATCTTCAGCACCTCGGCGATCCGGCCGATCGCCTGCTCGAGCTCGGCGACCGAGCCCGCGGTCGCGTTCGCCTCGTCCGAGGCGCGCACGGTCGCGTGGGCGGCGTCGTTGACGCGCCGAGCGACGTCCTCGATCGACTGCGTCAGCTCCTCGGTCGCGGCCGCGACCGTCTGCATGTTGCCGGCCGCCTCGGTGGCGGTGGCCGCGACCTGCCCGCTCATCTGCGCCGCGCGGGCGGAGACGTCGCGCGCGCGGATCTCGCGGCGCTCGCTCTCCTTCGCGGCAATGATCTGCTCGTGCACGTCGATGAGCGTCCCGCAGGCACGGGCGGCGACGCCCTTTCGATCACGCGCGATGCCGCCGACGGCGCGGAACCAGCGGTAGGAGCCGTCCTTCGTCCGCAGGCGGTAGAGGACGTCGTACTTGGTCCTGTCCGTGTGGTCCTCGAGGCTCGCCTTGAAGGCCCCGAACGTCGCAGCGGCGTCCTCGGGGTGCAGCCGGTCCGCCCACGATCCGACCACGTCGGGGAAGGCAGCCACGTCGTCGGGAGCGAAGCCGACGAGGCGCCGGAACTCGGGCGACCAGCGCCAGCGGCTCTGCGGATGCATGGGGTCACCCCCGTGGATCGCCGCGTCCCACAGCCCGACGCCGGCATGACGCTCGGTCAGGCGGGAGCGCTCGACGAGATCCTGCTGCTCGTGGACGTCGATCAGCGCACCGCAGGCGCGTTCGGCACGCCCGCCGGCGCCACGGGCGACGCCGCCGATCGCGCGGAACCAGCGATAGGTGCCGTTCTTCATCTTCAGCCGGTACTGCACGTCGTAGCCCGTGCGCCCGGACGCGTCGGCGAGGCAGGCGGCGAAGGCATCGAAGGTCGGGCCCGCGTCCTCGGGATGCAGCCGGTCCGCCCACGAGCCGACGACGTCCGGAAAGCCGGCGGTGTCGTCGCGCTCGAAGCCGACGAGCCGGCGGAACTCCCCCGACCAGGTCCAGCGGCTCTGGGCGTGCATCGGGTCGCCCGCGTGCAGGACCGCGTCCCAGAGGCCGACGCCGCAGTGGCGGCTCAGGATCGCCCAGAGGGCGGCATAGGATTGCTCGACGTCGGTCTTCGAACGCTTGGTGAACATGGCTCTCGCTGACCCAGGATGATCGTGACGGGTATGACGTTAGGTAAATCAGACAGGTTGATGCTTCGTTTGCGACGGACCGACCCGGGTGCGCTCCGCCGGCACGGCACGGAACTCCGGACGGACGCTCCGACGGGCGGGCTTGGCTGCGCGCGCCGGTGCGCCTATGGCAGACCGGTGAGAGGACGCGGGAGAGGCCCGGTACGGGGCCCGGGAGAGGACATGAGCGCACATCTCTACGAGACGATCCGCGGCGGCATCGCGGATCCGAGCCGGATCTTCATCGAGACGCCCGCGGGGCGGCGGATCACCTACGCCGAGGCCTTCGACGAGGCCGGGCGCTTCGCCAACGCGCTGCGGGCGCTCGGCGTGGGCGAGGGCGACCGGGTGGCGGTGCAGGTCGAGAAGAGCCCGGAGGTGGTCCTCCTGCTGCTCGGCTGCCTGCGCGCGGGGGCGGTCTTCCTGCCCCTCAACACCGCCTACACGCCCGCCGAGCTCGCCTATTTCGTCGAGGACGCCGAGCCCGCCCTCTTCGTCTGCGATCCGAAGGCCCGCGCGGCGCTGGCGCCGCTCGCGGCCGCGCGCGGCGTCGGCGCCGTCGAGACGCTGGACGCCGAGGGTGCCGGCTCGCTGCGCGCGGCCGCCGACGCCGCCTCACCCGATTTCGCGGATGCGACGCGCGGGCCGGACGATCTCGCCGCGATCCTCTACACGTCGGGCACGACGGGGCGCTCGAAGGGGGCGATGCTCACCCACGAGAACCTCGCCTCGAACGGCCGGACGCTGAAGGAGATCTGGCGGTTCGGGGCGGACGACGTGCTGCTCCACGCGCTCCCGACCTTCCACACGCACGGCCTGTTCACCGCGACGAACACGATCCTGCTCTCGGGCGCCTCGATGCTGTTCCTGCCGCGCTTCGACGCCGACGAGGTGATGCGGCTGATGCCGCGGGCGACGACCATGATGGGGGTGCCGACCTTCTACGTTCGCCTGCTCCAGCATCCGGGGCTGACGCGCGAGGCGACGGCGCACATGCGCCTGTTCGTCTCCGGCTCGGCTCCGCTGCTCGCCGAGACGCACCAGGCCTTCTCGGCCCGCACGGGCCACGCGATCCTCGAGCGCTACGGCATGACCGAGACCAACATGAACACGTCGAACCCCTACGACGGGGATCGCGTGCCGGGCACGGTCGGCTTTCCGCTGCCGGGCGTGGATCTGCGGGTCGTCGACCCGGAGAGCGGCACGCGCCTTCCGGACGGTGAGATCGGCATGATCGAGGTGCGGGGGCCGAACGTCTTCGTCGGCTACTGGCGCAACCCCGAGAAGACGAAGGCCGAGTTCCGCGAGGACGGGTTCTTCGTCACCGGCGACCTCGGCAAGATCGACGCGCACGGCTACGTCCACATCGTCGGGCGCGGCAAGGACCTCGTGATCACCGGCGGCTACAACGTCTACCCCAAGGAGGTCGAGACCGAGATCGACGCGCTGCCGGGCGTCGTCGAGAGCGCGGTCTTCGGCGTGCCGCATCCGGATTTCGGCGAGGGCGTGACGGCGGTGGTGGTGGCGCAGCCGGGCGCGGACGTGGACGAGGCGGGCGTGCTCGCCGCGCTCGCCGACCGGCTCGCCCGCTACAAGCAGCCCAAGCGCGTTCTCGTGGTGCCTGAGCTGCCGCGCAACACCATGGGCAAGGTGCAGAAGGCGGCGCTCAGGGAGCGCTGGGCCGACCTGTACCAGAGCTGAGCCGGCTCAGATGCGAAGACGCCCCCCGCGCAGGGCGCGGAGGGCGTCGGATGGTCGGCAGAGAGCCGCTCAGGCGGCGTTGGCCTCCAGCGTGCGCGGGGCCTTGTCGGCGGCCGCGATCGGGATGAGGCGCGGCTTCTTCGACTCGGGGATCTCCCGCACGAGGTCGATGTGCAGGAGCCCGTTCTCGAGGGACGCGCCCGTCACCTGCACGCCGTCGGCGAGCTGGAAGCGGCGCTCGAACGCGCGCGCGGCGATGCCCTGGTGCAGGAACTGGGCGGGACGCTCGTCCTCGGCCTTCTTGCCGCGCACGGAGAGCGTGTGCTCCTTCACCTCGATGGCCAGGTCGTCCTCGGTGAAGCCGGCGACCGCGACGCTGATGCGGTAGGCGTTCTCGGCGCTGCGCTCGATGTTGTAGGGCGGGTAGCCCTGCGCGCCGTCGACGCCGGCGAGCTGGTCGAGCGTGGAGAACAGGCGGTCGAAGCCGACCGTGTTGCGATAGAGGGGGGAGAGATCGAAGTGACGCATGGCATATCCTCTCGCTGAAGCGACATGCTGGGTTTCGCCGTTCGGTCCGCCGCTGGGGCCGGACCGGGTCGATGTGCCGCCGTCTGGCCGGCACGAACTCGAGATGGGAAGCGCGGGCGCGGCGCGCAAGGGGGAGCGAGAGCAGCGCCCACGCCGTCCCGAGGCCGCCCTCACCCCGCCTGGACGGGCGGGCGCACCTCCGGCGGGATCGGGCAGGAATAGGGCGTCCTCGCCATGCGCGCCGCGTGCGCGGCGGCGGCCTCGCGGCGCATGCCCGCGTCGCGGATCAGCAGCCGGGCGAGGCCCGCCATCGCCTTGGCGGCGTGGGCCATGCCCTTGTGCGCCGCCGGCGCCTTGCCCTGCGCCGTCATCTGCCAGGTGTGGAGCGGCGTGCCGATGGCGCAGGTGGCCACCCGCGCCTGCACGGTCGGCACCGCCCAGCTGACGTCGCCCACGTCCGTCGAGCCCATGCCGCCCAGGAAGGGGCGGTCGAGCGGCAGCACGAAGTCGCACAGCGGCGCCTCGTTCTGCGCGTCCGTCACGAGCGCGGGATCGATCCCCATGTCGCGCCAGGCGGCGGCGATGTCGCCGGGAGAGAGCGTGCGGCGGATCTCGCCGGCGAAGGCGCGGTCGGCGGCGTCGAAGGGTACCGGCCCGAGCCCCTCGAGGACGCGCTGCAGCGCCTCCTCCAGCGGCCGGTTGCCGACGAGGTTCGAGACGGCGGAGTGGACGCGGCTCTCCACGCGCGTGCCGGTCATCAGCGCCGCCCCGTCGGCGATGGCGCGCACCCGCTCGACGAGGTCGGCGAGGCCGGCGAGGTCGCGCGCGCGGATCAGCTGGCGCACGGTGGCGCGCGCCGGCACCACGTTCGGCGCGATTCCGCCGGCGTCGAGATAGGCGTAGTGGACCCGCGCGTCGTCGGGCATGTGCTCGCGCAGGTAGTTGACGCCGACGTTCATCAGCTCCACGGCGTCGAGGGCGCTGCGGCCGAGCTCCGGCGCGCCGGCGGCGTGGGCGGCCTTGCCGTGGAAGGTGAAGTCGATGCGCGTGTTGGCGAGCGAGCGCGCCGGGTCGACGCCGGTATGCGAGTAGGGATGCCAGGAGATCGCGGCGTCGACGTCGGCGAAGAGCCCGTCGCGGACCATGTAGGTCTTGGCCGCGCCACCCTCCTCGGCGGGGCAGCCGTAGTAGCGCACGCGGCCGGGGACGCCTTCGGCCTCCAGCCAGTCGCGCACGGCGGTGGCGGCGAGGATGGCCGCGGAGCCGAGCAGGTTGTGGCCGCAGCCGTGGCCGTGGCCGCCTTCCTCGACGGGGGCGTGCGTTGCGACGCCCGCCTGCTGGCTGAGCGCGGGAAGCGCGTCGTACTCGCCCAGGATGGCGATCACGGGCCCGCCCTGGCCCCACTCGCCGACGACGGCGGTGGGGATGCCGGCCGCGTTCTCGCCGACGCGGAAGCCCTGGGCGCGCAGCATCGCCGTGTGCTCGGCCACGGCGCGGCGCTCCGTGTAGGCGATCTCGGGGACGTCGAAGATGCGGTCGGCGAGGCCTTCGAAGTCCTCGCGCTTGGCCTCCACGAGATCCCAGACCGGATCGACGTTGCGCGTGTCCATGCTCGCTCTCCTCGGCGTTCGGGGTTTCGGGCGCGCGGCCCGAACGTGCGAGGGGTGTCGCGCGCGCCACCCGCGACGGTCAAGCGTCACGCCCGCCAGGACGATATCCGCGCCCGCCCACCGGCGCACCCGCGACGGCCGCGACCCTCTTCCTCCCCTGCGGGTAGGACATGAGAGGCGCCCTCAGCGCAGGTCGAAGCGCACCGGCACGGTCAGCGTGACGGGGCCGTCCGGCGGGGCGGGGGCCGGGGAGGCGCGGCGGACCATGGCGACCGCCGCCTCGTCGAGGGCCGGCGCGCCGCTCGAGCGGGCGACGCGGGCGCTCGTCACCGAGCCGCGCGCGTCCAGGGCGAAGGTGACGTGGACGACGCCCTCGATCCGCTGCGCCCGCGCGGCCGGCGGATAGCGCTTGTGGCGCTCCAGATGGGCGAGGAGGCGCGCCTGCCAGCGCGAGCGCTCGGCCGGGCTCGCGGACGGGGCGCGGGCCGGCTCCGGCGCCGCCGCGCGAGCC
>NZ_JBQTCJ010000086.1:0-16740 GCF_052380005.1 Salinarimonas sp. NSM | reverse complement strand
GGATCGGGCCGCTCGAGGCGGCGGAGGACGCGGCGCGCGAGGCGCTGGAGGCGGCCGAGCGCGCGCTCGTCGAGATCGGCGAGCGCCTCGCCGCCGCCCCTGGCGAGGCCTCCGGCGACAACGACCCGGAGCTCGCCCGCGCGCTGGCGATCCTCTCCGAGGCGATCGCCCGCGACGACGTGCGCCGGCTCGAGGCGGAAGCGGCGCGCACCCCCTCCCCCGCCGACGACCGGCTCGTCGCCGACATCGCCGACGCCCGCCGCGCGGTGGTCGAGGCGGAGGCGCGGGTGCGGGAGGCGCGGGAGGCCCATGCGCGCGCGCGCTCCCTCGCCGCGGAGGCGCAGCGCGCGCTCGCGAGCTACGAGACGGCCGGCTACGACGAGCGCGCGGGGCGCTTCGAGAACGGCGCGATGATCGGCGCCGCGCTGGAGGGCCTGCTGCGCGGCGCGGGCGCGCGGCTTCTCGAGGAGGCGCTGCGCTCCGGCTACCGCGCACCGCCGCGGCGCCGCACCGTCGAGACGACCTGGGGCACGGGCGGCCCGAGCCGCTCGTCCGGGGGCATCTTCGGCGGATCGTCCGGCGGACGGCGCTCGGGCGGGTTCCGCACCGGCGGGTCCTTCGGTGGCGGGCGCCGGTCCGGCGGCGGCTTCCGGACCGGCGGGAAGTTCTGAATCCGCGCGCCCGTAGCGGTGTCGTGCGCGCGAGCGCGGCTCAGTAGGTCATCGTCGGCGGCAGCTCCTTCGCCTGCGCGATCCACCCGGCGACCTCCTTCGCGCTCGGCACCGAGCGCACGAGCTTCTTCTCCTCGTTCTTCTCGGCCATGGCCGCGGCGAGGTTCTCCGCGTTGCGCCGCGCGAGCTCCTTCACGGTGTCGACGCCGGCGGCCTCGAGCAGCTCCGACATCTGCCCGGCGACGCCCTTGATCCGGAAGAGGTCGCAATGGTTCGCCCACTTGAGGATCAGCTTGTCGCTGATGCCGGTCTCCTCGGCGAGCGCGGCGCGGCCCTTGCGGTCCTTCGCACGCTCGAGATACGCCGCCGTCGTCCTGATGCCGATCGCGCGCAGCTTCTCCGCATAGGCCGGCCCGATGCCCTCGACCTCCTCGATCCCGTCCGCCATGTCGTCCTCCCCCATCCTCACATAGGATAGGATTCAGGAGACCACAGGTCGCGTCGTCCGTCGAGAGGGTCGCGTGTCCGCCTAAAGAAGAAGCCGCCCCGAGGGGCGGCTTCCGAAGTCGTTGCGGCGTGCGCGGCGGCGGTCGTCCGCGGGCTCACTCGCCCGCGGACAGCTCGCTCATGCTGCCGCTCATGGCCCCGGTCGCCTCCGCCTTCTGCTGGAGGATGAGGTCGTCGCGATGGGTCGCGATGGCGCGGATCTGCGCCGCCAGCGCGCCCGTGCCGGCCGGGATGAGCGAGCCGACGATGACGTTCTCCTTGAGGCCCTCGAGCTCGTCCGTCTTGCCGTTGACCGCCGCCTCGGTGAGGACGCGGGTGGTCTCCTGGAAGGACGCCGCCGAGATGAAGGAGCGCGTCTGCAGGCTCGCCTTGGTGATGCCGAGGAGGACGGGCATGCCCACCGCCGGCTTGCGCCGCTCGGAGACGAGCTTCTCGTTGATCTCCGCGAACTCCATCCGGTCGACCTGCTCGCCGGCGATCAGCTCCGAATCGCCAGCGTCCGTGATCTCGATCTTCTGCAGCATCTGGCGAACGATCACCTCGATGTGCTTGTCGTTGATCGAGACGCCCTGCAGGCGGTAGACCTCCTGGATCTCGTTGACGAGATAGGCGGCGAGCTCCTCGACGCCCTTGATCGCCAGGATGTCGTGCGGCGCCGGGTTGCCGTCGACGATGAAGTCGCCGACCTCCACGACGTCGCCGTCCTGCAGGTGGATGTGCTTGCCCTTCGGGATCAGGTACTCGACCGCGTCCGAGCCGTCGTGCGGGGTGAGCGTCAGGCGGCGCTTGTTCTTGTAGTCGCGCCCGAACTGGATCGTGCCCGACTTCTCCGCGATGATCGCCGCATCCTTCGGACGACGCGCCTCGAACAGCTCCGCCACGCGCGGCAGGCCGCCCGTGATGTCGCGCGTCTTGGCGCTCTCGGTGGAGACGCGCGCGAGCACGTCGCCGGCCTTGATCCTCGAGCCCGGATCGGCGGCGATGATCGCCTCGACCGGGAGCAGCGAGCGGGCCTCGCCGCCGCGCGGCAGCTTGAGCACCTTGCCGTCCTCGCCGAGGATGGTGATCGCCGGCTTGAGGTCGGCCGTACGGGCCGCCCCGCGCCAGTCGATGACGACACGCTTGGCGATGCCGGTCGCCTCGTCCATCGTCTCGACGATCGAGCCGCCGTCGACCAGGTCCTCGTAGGCGACGATGCCGTCGACCTCGGCCAGGATCGGGCGGGAATAGGGGTCCCACTCCGCGATGCGCTGGCCGCGCTTGATGGCATCGCCCTCGTCGACGCGCAGGCGCGCGCCGTACTGGATGCGATGCACCGAGCGCTCGGTCCCGTCCGGCCCGACGATCACCACGGCGACGTTGCGGCCCATCGTGACGAGATCGCCGTCCGAGTTGCGCGCCACGTAGCGGTTGCGGATCGTCACCTTGCCCTCGAAGGCGCTCTCCACGAAGGACGTGTCGGCGATCTGCGCCGCGCCGCCGATGTGGAAGGTGCGCATCGTGAGCTGGGTGCCCGGCTCGCCGATCGACTGCGCCGCGATGACGCCGACCGCCTCGCCCTGGTTGACGGGCGTGCCGCGGGCGAGATCGCGCCCGTAGCAGGTGGCGCAGACGCCGTTCCTGGTCTCGCAGACCAGGACCGAGCGGATCTTCACCTCCTGCACGCCGGCGTCGTTGATGGCCGCGATGTGCCATTCCTCGATCATCGTGCCGGCGGGCACGATCACCTTGCCCTCGACGTCGGTCACGTCCTCCGCCGCGGTGCGGCCGAGGATGCGCGAGCCGAGCGTGGCCACGACCTGGCCCGCGTCGACGATGGCGCGCATGCCGATGCCCTTCGAGGTGCCGCAATCGACCTCGCGGATCACCGCGTCCTGCGCCACGTCGACCAGACGGCGGGTGAGGTAGCCCGAGTTCGCCGTCTTGAGCGCCGTGTCCGCGAGACCCTTGCGGGCGCCGTGGGTCGAGTTGAAGTACTCGAGGACGTCGAGACCCTCCTTGAAGTTGGAGATGATCGGCGTCTCGATGATCTCGCCCGACGGCTTGGCCATCAGGCCGCGCATGGCGGCGAGCTGCTTCATCTGCGCCGGCGAGCCGCGGGCGCCCGAGTGCGACATCATGTAGATCGAGTTGACCTGCAGGTCGCGCCCGTCCTGATCCTTCCGGACCGCGGAGATGCGCTGCATCATCTCGCCCGCCAGACGATCCGAGCACTTGGCCCAGGCGTCGACGACCTTGTTGTACTTCTCGCCCTGGGTGATCAGGCCGTCCTGGTACTGCTGCTCGTAATCCTTCACGAGCGTGCGCGTCTCCTCGACGATGTCCCACTTGTTCTCGGGGATGACCATGTCGTCCTTGCCGAACGAGATGCCCGCCTTGAACGCGTGGTAGAAGCCCATCGCCATGATCCGGTCGCAGAAGATCACCGTCTCCTTCTGCCCGCAATTGCGGTAGACCGTGTCGATCATGTTGGAGATTTCCTTCTTCGTCATGAGCTTGTTCACGACGTCGAAGGTGACGCGCGGGGACTTGGGCAGCAGCGTGCCCAGGATGGCCCGACCCGCGGTGGTGTCATACACCTGCGTGTAGGGCTGGCCCTGCTCGTCGTAGTTCGTGGCGCGGTACTTGACCTTGGTGTGGAGATTGATCGTCTTCTGGAAGAGCGCGTGGTCGATCTCCCCAAGGTCCGCGAACAGCGACCCCTCGCCCGGCTGCTTGTCCGCCAGGATCGAGAGGTAGTAGAGGCCGAGCACGATGTCCTGCGAGGGCACGATGATCGGCGCGCCGGAGGCGGGGTGCAGGATGTTGTTCGTCGACATCATCAGCACGCGCGCCTCGAGCTGGGCCTCCAGCGAGAGGGGCACGTGCACGGCCATCTGGTCGCCGTCGAAGTCGGCGTTGAACGCCGCGCAGACGAGCGGGTGCAGCTGGATCGCCTTGCCCTCGATCAGCACGGGCTCGAAGGCCTGGATGCCGAGGCGGTGCAGCGTCGGGGCGCGGTTGAGCAGCACCGGATGCTCGCGGATCACCTCGTCGAGGATGTCCCACACCTCGGGACGCTCCTTCTCGACGAGCTTCTTCGCCTGCTTCACGGTGGCCGAGTAGCCCTTCGCGTCGAGACGCGAGTAGATGAAGGGCTTGAACAGCTCGAGCGCCATCTTCTTGGGCAGGCCGCACTGGTGCAGCTTGAGCTCGGGACCCACGACGATCACCGAGCGACCCGAGTAGTCGACGCGCTTGCCGAGCAGGTTCTGGCGGAAGCGGCCCTGCTTGCCCTTGAGCATGTCGGCGAGCGACTTCAGCGGGCGCTTGTTGGCGCCCGTGATGACGCGCCCGCGCCGGCCGTTGTCGAACAGCGCGTCGACCGCCTCCTGCAGCATCCGCTTCTCGTTGCGGATGATGATGTCGGGCGCGCGCAGCTCGATCAGCCGCTTCAAGCGGTTGTTGCGGTTGATGACGCGGCGGTAGAGGTCGTTGAGGTCCGACGTCGCGAAGCGGCCGCCGTCCAGCGGGACGAGCGGGCGCAGGTCCGGCGGGATCACCGGCACGACCGTCATGATCATCCATTCCGGCCGGTTGCCCGACATCAGGAACGCCTCGATGATCTTCAGGCGCTTGAGCAGCTTCTTGGGCTTGAGCTCGGAGGTCGTGGTGGCGATCTCGTGACGGAGATCCACCGCGATCTTCTCGAGGTCGAGGTCCATCAGGATCTTGCGGATCGCCTCGGCGCCGATCAGCGCGGTGAACGAATCCTGGCCGTACTCGTCCTGCGCGCGGACGTACTCCTCCTCCGACAGGAGCTGGCGCTCCTTCAGGGGCGTGAGGCCCGGCTCGATGACGACGTAGGACTCGAAGTAGAGGATCCGCTCGAGATCCTTGAGCGTCATGTCGAGCAGGAGGCCGATGCGCGAGGGCAGCGACTTCAGGAACCAGATGTGGGCGACGGGCGCGGCGAGCTCGATGTGGCCCATGCGGTCGCGCCGCACGCGCGCGAGGGTGACCTCGACGCCGCACTTCTCGCAGATGACGCCCTTGTACTTCATGCGCTTGTACTTGCCGCACAAGCACTCGTAGTCCTTGATCGGTCCGAAGATGCGCGCGCAGAACAGGCCGTCACGCTCCGGCTTGAACGTACGGTAGTTGATCGTCTCGGGCTTCTTGATCTCGCCGTAGGACCAAGAGAGGATCTTTTCCGGGCTCGCGATCGAAATCTTGATCTGGTCGAACGACTGCGGCTGGGCCGCAGTGTTGAAAAGGTTCATGACCTCTTGATTCATCGCCGTCTCCTGGCAGGGCGAGGTGCGCCGTCACGCTCGCCGCGAAAATGCAGGCGCCGCGGGGTCGGGTCCCCGCGGCTGGTCTCTATCGACCGATCTCGATCACCGGGTCATTCCGCCGCCTCCGAGGGCGGCAGCTCGTTCGCGTTGGCCTTGGAGGAGGTAAGCTCCACGTTCAGGCCCAGCGAGCGCATCTCCTTCACGAGCACGTTGAAGCTCTCTGGAATGCCGGACTCGAACGTGTCGTCGCCGCGCACGATGGCCTCGTAGACCTTGGTGCGGCCGGCCACGTCGTCCGACTTGACCGTGAGCATCTCCTGGAGCGTGTACGCCGCGCCGTAGGCCTCGAGCGCCCACACCTCCATCTCGCCGAAGCGCTGGCCGCCGAACTGCGCCTTGCCGCCCAGCGGCTGCTGGGTGACGAGCGAGTAGGGACCGATCGAGCGCGCGTGGATCTTGTCGTCCACGAGGTGGTGGAGCTTGAGCATGTAGATGTAGCCCACCGTCACCGGGCGATCGAACGACTCGCCCGTGCGCCCGTCGTAGAGCGTGACCTGGCCCGAGCGGTTGAGCCCGGCCATCTCGAGCATCTCCTCGATGTCGCGCTCCTTGGCCCCGTCGAACACCGGCGTGGCCATCGGCACGCCGCGGCGCAGCGTCTCGCCCATCTCGGCGAGCGTGTCGTCGTCGTAGGCGTCGAGCGGATGGTTCGACCCGTAGATGCGCTCCATCGTGCCGCGCAGCTGCGCCCCGTCGTGCGCCTTGCGATAGGCGTCGACCGCCGCCGCGACCTGCTTGCCGAGGCCCGCCGCCGCCCAGCCCAGATGCGTCTCGAGGATCTGGCCGACGTTCATGCGCGAGGGCACGCCGAGCGGGTTCAGCACGATGTCGACCGAGGTCCCGTCCTCCAGGAACGGCATGTCCTCGACCGGGACGATCTTCGACACGACGCCCTTGTTGCCGTGACGGCCGGCCATCTTGTCGCCCGGCTGGATCTTGCGCTTCACCGCCACGAAGACCTTGACCATCTTCATGACGCCCGGAGGCAGCTCGTCACCGCGCTGCAGCTTCTCGACCTTGTCGAGGAAGCGCTGCTCGAGGCGCTTCTTCGACTCGTCGTACTGCTTCTGGATCGCCTCGAGCTCGGCCATGCGGGCGTCGTCCGCGACCGCGAAGGCCCACCACTGCGAGCGCGGATACTCGTCGAGCATCGCGCGGGTCAGCGTCGTGTCCTTGCGGAAGCCCTTCGGGCCGGCGATCGCCGTCTGGCCGGCGAGCAGCTCGCCCACGCGGGCGTAGGTGTTGCGATCGAGGATCGCCTGCTCGTCGTCACGGTCCTTGGCGAGACGCTCGATCTCCTCGCGCTCGATCGCCTGGGCGCGCTCGTCCTTGTCGACGCCGTGGCGGTTGAACACGCGCACCTCGACGATCGTGCCGGTGACGCCCGGCGGCACCCGAAGCGAGGTGTCGCGCACGTCCGAGGCCTTCTCGCCGAAGATGGCGCGAAGCAGCTTCTCCTCGGGCGTCATCGGGCTCTCGCCCTTCGGCGTGATCTTGCCGACCAGGATGTCGCCCGCGTTCACCTCGGCGCCGATGTAGACGATGCCGGCCTCGTCGAGGTTCTTGAGGGCCTCCTCCGAGACGTTCGGGATGTCGCGGGTGATCTCCTCGGGCCCGAGCTTGGTGTCGCGGGCCATCACCTCGAACTCCTCGATGTGGATCGAGGTGAAGACGTCGTCCTTCACGATCCGCTCGGAGAGGAGGATCGAGTCCTCGAAGTTGTAGCCGTTCCACGGCATGAACGCGACGAGGACGTTGCGGCCGAGCGCCAGCTCGCCGAGCTCGGTGGAGGGACCGTCGGCGATGATGTCGCCCTTGGCCACCACGTCGCCCACGCGCACCAGAGGCTTCTGCGTGATGCAGGTGTTCTGGTTCGAGCGCTGGAACTTCATCAGGCGGTAGATGTCGACGCCCGGCTTGCCGGGATCGGTCTCCTCGGTGGCGCGGATGACGATACGCGTCGCGTCCACCTGGTCGACCACGCCCGCACGCCGCGCGCCGATGGCGGCGCCGGAATCACGCGCGACGACCGCCTCCATGCCCGTGCCCACGAAGGGCGCGTCGGCGCGAACCAGCGGCACCGCCTGGCGCTGCATGTTCGAGCCCATCAGAGCGCGGTTGGCGTCGTCGTTCTCGAGGAACGGGATCAGCGCGGCGGCGACCGAGACCAGCTGGCGCGGCGAGACGTCCATCAGGTCGACGCGGTCCGGCGGCACCACGATCACCTCGCCCGCCTTGCGGCAGATCACGAGGTCCTCGGTGAGCTGGCCGGCCTCGTCGAGCGCGGCGTTCGCCTGCGCCACGTGGTACTTAGCCTCCTCCATGGCCGAGAGGTAGATCACCTCGCCGGTAACCTTGCCCTCGTGCACGCGGCGGAACGGCGTCTCGATGAAGCCGTACTTGTTCACCCGCGCGAAGGTGGCGAGCGAGTTGATCAGGCCGATGTTCGGCCCTTCCGGCGTCTCGATCGGGCAGATGCGGCCGTAGTGCGTCGGGTGCACGTCGCGCACCTCGAAGCCGGCGCGCTCGCGCGTCAGGCCGCCCGGGCCGAGCGCCGAGAGGCGGCGCTTGTGCGTGACCTCGGAGAGCGGGTTCGTCTGGTCCATGAACTGCGACAGCTGCGAGGACCCGAAGAACTCGCGCACGGCCGCGGCCGCGGGCTTGGCGTTGATCAGGTCCTGCGGCATCACCGTGTCGATGTCGACCGACGACATGCGCTCCTTGATCGAGCGCTCCATGCGCAGCAGGCCCAGGCGGTACTGATTCTCCATCAGCTCGCCCACCGAGCGGACGCGGCGGTTGCCCAGGTGGTCGATGTCGTCCACCTCGCCCTTGCCGTCGCGCAGGTCGACGAGCGCCTTCACCACCGCGAGGATGTCCTCGCGGCGCAGGGTGCGCTGCGTGTCGGGCGCATCGAGGTCGAGGCGCATGTTCATCTTCACGCGGCCGACCGCCGAGAGGTCGTAGCGCTCGGCGTCGAAGAACAGCGAGTGGAACATCGCCTCCGCGGTGTCGAGCGTCGGCGGCTCGCCGGGGCGCATCACGCGGTAGATGTCGAACAGCGCCTCCTCGCGGGCGGAGTTCTTGTCCACCGCGACCGTGTTGCGGATGTAGGGGCCGACGTTGACGTGGTCGATGTCGAGCACCGGGATCTCGGTGAAGCCGCCGTCGACGAGCGTCTTGAGCAGCTTCTCGCTGATCTCCTCGCCGGCCTCGGCGAAGATCGCGCCGTTCGTCGTGTCGACGAGGTCCTCGGCGACGTACTGGCCGACGAGATCCTCGTCGGTGGCGCGCAGCGCCGTGACGTTCTTGTCGGCCAGCTGACGGGCGACGCGCGCGGTGAGGCGCTTGCCCGCCTCGAGCACGACCTCCCCGGTGTCGGCGTCGATCAGGTCGACCGTGCCCTTGAAGCCCTTCATCCGCTCCGGGTCGAACGGCGCGCGCCAGCCGTCGGCGTCGCGCGTGTAGACCACGCGGTTGTAGAACGTGTCGAGGATCTCCTCGCTGTCGAGCCCGAGCGCGAACAGCAGCGACGAGACCGGGATCTTGCGCTTGCGGTCGATGCGCGCGTGGACGATGTCCTTGGCGTCGAACTCGATGTCGAGCCACGATCCACGATAGGGGATGATGCGCGCGGCGAAGAGGAGCTTTCCGCTCGCGTGCGTCTTGCCCTTGTCGTGGTCGAAGAACACGCCCGGCGAGCGGTGCATCTGCGAGACGATGACGCGCTCGGTGCCGTTGACGATGAAGGTGCCGTTGTCCGTCATGAGCGGCATGTCGCCCATGTAGACGTCCTGCTCCTTGATGTCCTTGACGGATTTCGCCTGCGTGTCGGGATCGACGTCGAACACGATCAGCCGCAGCGTCACCTTGAGCGGCGCGGCGAAGGTCATGCCGCGCTGGCGGCACTCGTCGACGTCGTACTTCGGGGGCTCGAACGTGTACTTCACGAACTCGAGCAGGGCCGTGCTCGAGAAGTCGGAGATCGGGAACACGGACTTGAAGACCGCCTGCAGGCCCTCGTCCGCCCGGCCGCCCTGCGGCTCGTCGACGATCAGGAACTGGTCGTAGGACGCCTTCTGAACCTCGATGAGGTTCGGCATGTCCGAGACTTCCTGGATCCGCCCGAAGGACTTGCGAATGCGCTTGCGGCCTAGCAGCGTGTTGGCCATGTCGACCTTGCTCCTCATGCACGGCTGACCGGGAGCCCCGCCTCGCGCCGTCGGGGGCGCGCGAGAGACGCGAAGGCGCCTTCGTAGGGGGCGCCGGGTCAGCCGTCCGCTGGTCCCGAGGGACCGTGGACGAAAGAACGAATGTGGAAAGGAGCCCGTCCCTTCCGCAACGCCGGGATGGATGTCTGCGACGATATGCGCCGCGTCCCCGTCCCGCACCATCCGCCGAGGCGCGTACGAATCGCCTCCTCACCGGACGGAAACGACGGCCCCGGGGATTCCCCCGGGACCGTCGGGATCAATCAGAAGCCGGTCGCCGTGTGGCGACCGGACCCGATCACTTGAGCTCGACCTTGGCGCCGGCCTTCTCGAGCTGCGCCTTGAGCTTGTCGGCCTCGTCCTTGGAGACGGCCTCCTTGACGGTCTTGGGCGCGCCCTCGACCAGGTCCTTGGCCTCCTTCAGGCCGAGGCCCGTGATCGCGCGGACCTCCTTGATGACCTCGATCTTCTTGTCGCCGGCCGAGGCCAGGACGACGTCGAACTCGGTCTTCTCCTCCTCGGCGGGGGCGGCGGCGCCACCACCGGCGGCGGGGCCGGCGACCGCGACGGCGGCAGCGGCGGAGACGCCCCACTTCTCCTCGAGCATCTTCGCGAGCTCGGCGGCCTCGAGAACGGTGAGCGACGACAGGTCGTCCACGAGCTTGGCGAGATCAGCCATTGTCTACTTCCTCAGGGATGGGTTCGAACGGATCGAATTGCGGTTTCGGACGGCGTCAAGCCGCTTCCTCGGACTTGGCATAGGCCCCGAAGACGCGCGCCAGCTTGGCTGCGGGCGCGGTCGTGAGCTGGGCGATCTTGGTCGCCGGGGCCTGGATCAGGCCGATCAGCGTACCGCGCAGCTCGTCGAGGGACGGCATCGTGGCGAGCGCCTTGACACCATCCGCGTTCAGGGCCGTGGCGCCCATCGCTCCGCCCAGGATGACCAGCTTGTCGTTGGTCTTGGCGAAGTCGACGGCCGCCTTCGGAGCCGCGACGGGATCGTCGGAGTACGCGAGCAGGGTCGGACCCTGCAGCAGCTCCGAGATCGACGCGACCTCCGTGCCTTCGAGAGCGATCTTGGCG
Organism: Salinarimonas sp. NSM; assembly: GCF_052380005.1. Classification (NCBI taxonomy): domain Bacteria; kingdom Pseudomonadati; phylum Pseudomonadota; class Alphaproteobacteria; order Hyphomicrobiales; family Salinarimonadaceae; genus Salinarimonas; species Salinarimonas sp. NSM. Next base: position 5,931 of record NZ_JBQTCJ010000086.1, on the reverse strand, counting down.
ATGCGGTTCTTCGTGACCTTCACGGTGGCGCCGGCCTGCTTCATCTGCGCGCGCAGCTTCTGCATGTCGGCGACCGAAAGTCCCGAATAGTGGGCCACGACGACGACGGACGTGCTCTTGAACACGTCGTTCAGCGTCCCGGCGAGCTCGCGCTTGGCTGCTCTGTCCACTGGGCTCTCTCCGGTTGACCGGAACCCTCGCGGGCCCGGCCGGTTGCGAATAGCCGCTCATCGTACCCGGACTCGCCGGGGCCGACGAACGGCGCTCTGGCTAAGCCCTGCCCCCCGTCGGCGAGACGCCTCAGGGATCGATGGTTCGAACCTTCTCGCCGCGGCGGCGACCCTGCCGGGCCGGCGTCGCGGAAAATCCGGTCGTCCCCGTCTATGCCGGCGCTCGGGAAACCGAGCTTCGAGCCCTCGTCGGGCACCTGCAGTCTCGGACAGGACGGGCCGACTGGACGCTGCGACGTCCCCGGAGGGACGTCTCGCGGCCGATCGGCCGTCTTACCGCCCGGTCTCCCGGGCGGAATACGCGCGACCCCGGCTCCGCACGATGCGGAACCGAAACGGTCTTCGGTGAACGCGGACCGCCTCCTTAACGCGTCGCGCCGCGGATGCCAAGGGGGTATCCCGACGAAAAGTCAAGCCGGTTTTTCGAGAACGGCCGCGCACGCGGCACGGCGCCTCGCAACACCCTCTCGCGACGCGAACGGCCGGGCGCGAGGCCCGGCCGCCGCGATGCGCGAGACGCGCAGCGAACCGGACGATCCGGCGGGATCAGCCCGTGCGGGATCAGCCCGTGACCGTCGAGACGTCGATCTTGAGGCCCGGCCCCATGGTCGACGTGATCGCGACGCCCTGGACGTAGGTGCCCTTGGCGCCCGCCGGCTTGGCCTTGATCACCGCGTCGGCGAAGGCCTTGACGTTCTCGGCGATCTTGCCCGCCTCGAACGAGAGCTTGCCGACGCCGCCGTGCACGATGCCCGCCTTCTCGACGCGGAACTCGACCGCGCCGCCCTTGGCCGCCTCGACAGCGCCCTTCACGTCCATGGTGACGGTGCCGACCTTCGGGTTCGGCATCAGGCCGCGCGGGCCGAGCACCTTGCCGAGACGACCGACGAGCGGCATCATGTCCGGCGTGGCGATGCAGCGATCGAAGTCGATCGTGCCGCCCTGGATCTGCTCGACGAGATCCTCCGCACCAACGATGTCGGCACCCGCCGCCTTCGCCTCGTCCTGCTTGGCGCCGCGCGCGAACACCGCGACGCGCACCGTGCGGCCCGAGCCGTTGGGCAGGTTGCAGACGCCGCGGACCATCTGGTCCGCGTGGCGCGGGTCGACGCCCAGGTTCATGGCGATCTCGACGGTCTCGTCGAACTTCACCTTGGAGCGCTCCTTGAGGAGCGCGATCGCCTCGTCGAGCCCGTAGAGCTTCACGGGATCGATGCCCTCGCGGGCGGAGCGGATACGCTTTCCAGCCTTGGCCATGTCGTCCTCCTCAGCCCACGACCTCGAGGCCCATCGAGCGGGCCGAGCCTGCGATCATGGCGGAGGCCGCCTCGACCGTATCGCAATTGAGATCGACCATCTTCTTCTCGGCGATCTCGCGGATCTGCTCGGCGGTGATCTTGCCCACCGTGCCACCCTTGCCGGGCGTGGTCGCGCCCTTCGGCACGCCCGAGGCCTTCTTGAGGAAGTACGACACCGGGGGCTGCTTCATCTCGAAGGTGAAGGAGCGGTCCTGATACGCGGTGATGATCACCGGGATCGGGGTGCCCTTCTCCATCTGCCCGGTCTTCGCGTTGAAGGCCTTGCAGAATTCCATGATGTTGAGGCCGCGCTGGCCGAGCGCGGGACCGATCGGCGGGGAGGGGTTGGCCGCCCCCGCCGGGACCTGGAGCTTGATGTAGCCCGTGATCTTCTTCGCCATGAGACTGCGTCCGTAGCGTCCGCCGCCGGCTGCCGGCCGGGAGCGGAGGGTTGCAGGGCGCGGTGCGGCCGTTCACTCCCGGATGGCGTCCGGGCAGGCCTCCCGCGCGACTTGCGCGCCGGCACGCGATGCGCGCCGGCACGATGCGACCGGGTCTCGAAGGGTGCCCCGAAGGGGTCAGACCTTCTCGACCTGGGCGTATTCCAGCTCGACCGGGGTGGCGCGGCCGAAGATCGACACGGCGACCTTGACCCGCGAGCGGCCCTCGTCGACTTCTTCGACGGTGCCGTTGAAGGAGGCGAAGGGCCCGTCCGCGACGCGCACCGTCTCGCCCACCTCGAAGGTGACCGTGGGCTTGGGGCGCTCGACGCCCTCGGCCACCTGCCCCTTGATCCGCTCGGCCTCGTGGTCGGGGATCGGCATGGGCTTGGCCTTGTCGGCGCCCAGGAAGCCCGTGACCTTCGGCGTGTTCTTGATGAGGTGGTAGACCTCGTCGGTCATCTCGCACTTCACCAGCACGTAGCCGGGGAAGAACTTGCGCTCGGCGTCGACCTTGCGGCCGCGGCGCACCTCGACGACCTTCTCGGTCGGCACCAGGACCTCGTCGAAGAGCTCCTCGAGCCCCCGCTGCTCGGCCTGGTCCTTGAGCGACTGCGCGACCTTGTTCTCGAAGTTCGAGTAGGCGTGCACGATGTACCAGCGCTTGGCCATGATCTCCCCTCCCCTCAGCCGCCGAGACCGAGCACGGCGCCGACGCCGAACCGCAGGATCTGGTCGACGATGAGGAAGAAGAGCGCCGCGAGCAGGACCATGACGAAGACCATGCCGGTCGTCACCATCGTCTCCTTGCGCGTCGGCCAGGTCACCTTGGACCCTTCCTGACGCACCTGCTGGAGGAACTCGAACGGTGTGGTCTTGCCCTTGGCCATCTCGATCGCTTCACGCCAAATCGCCCTGCCGCCGGCCGTCCGTTCGTCACGGTCGTCGGCGAGAGGGCTGGAGAAACCTGTCGGCTACCCGCGGCCGGCACGCTGCCCGGATTCGGCAGCGGCCTGCGCCGGAAGCCGTGTAATAGAGATGTGGGGAGGGGAAATCAAGGATGGATCGCGAAGCGCGGTGCGCGCACCTCATCCACCGCCGAGCCGCTCCAGCAGGGCCTGCGCGGCCGCGAGAAGCTCCGCGAAGTACGCCGCCCGCGGCGCATGCCCGCCATCGCGAAGGACGTCGCGCGCAGCCGCAATTTGCTCCACCGCGCGCTTTGCCATCGCGACGTCCTCGGTGCGCTCGGCAATGACCAGGAGCGCCGATCCTTGCCCACCAAACGACTCCGCCCAGTCGAGCGGCACCCCGTCGCGCGTCCGTTCCTCTAACGCCGCGCGGAAGGCGGCGACGGCCTCCCCCAGGCGCTCCGTACCAACCTCGCGCTCTCCCAGTAGCCGGAGCGCTACTCCGAGGTCGTTCTGGGTCAACGCCCAATCGAGAGGGACCCGCTCGCGCGTCCGTTCCTCCAACGCGCCGCGAAAAGCGGCGATCGCATCCTCAAAACGCGCCGTCCCCGCCTCGCGCTCGCCCAGCGCCGTCAGCGCACTTCCAAGATCGCTCTGCGTCGCTGCCCACTCGAGCGGCACCCGTTCGCGTGTCCGTTCCTCCGACGCTCCGCGAAAGGCGGCGATGGCCTGTTCAAGGCGAGCTGGCCGCGCCTCGCGCTCGCCCAACCTTCGGAGCGCGTTCCCCAGATTGTTCTGCGTCGCCGCCCAGTCGAGTGGTACCCGCTCGCGCGTCCGTTCCTCCAATGCCCGGCGGTAGGCGGCAACGGCATCCTCAAGGCGCGCCGTCCCCGACTGACGCCCACCCAGCGCTTGCAGCGCATTCCCAAGGTTGTTCTGCGTCGCCGCCCAGGCGAGCGGCACCCGGTCGCGCGTCCGTTCCTCCAAGGCTGCGCAGAGGACGGCAACGGCCTCATCGAGGCGCGCCGTCCCCGACTGACGCCGGCCCAGCGTCGCGAGCGCAGCACCGAGATTGTTCTGCGTCGTCGCCCAGTCGAGTGGTACCCGCTCGCGTATCCCTTCCTCCAACGCGGCGCGGTAGGCGGCAACGGCCTCCTCGATGCGTTGCGTCCCCGACTGACGCCCGCCCAGAATCTGCAGCGCATTGCCGAGGTTGTTTTGTGTCGCCGCCCAGGCGAGCGGCACGCGTTCGCGAGTGTGCTCCTCCAAGGTAGCGCGGTAGGCGGCAACGGCCTCCTCAAGGCGCCCCGTCTCAGACTGACGCCAGCCCAACGTCGCGAGCGCATTTCCGAGATTGTTGTGCGTCACCGCCCAGTCGTGTGGGCGCTCGGTTCGCGGGGCCAGCGGCAGCACGACCGTCCGCAAGAGGTCGATCGATCGCAGTAGTGCCTCTGTCCTTCCCTGTTCCGCGCCATAATCGTAGAGTGCCGTCGCGCGTCGCGTTTCGAGCGCCCACTTATCCTCGACGCTCGGCGCGATTTCGGCTGCGGCGGCGAAGTGCTCTGCGGCCTGGAGATAGTCGAAACGCTGGCGCGCGATCGCGCCGCGCTCGGCACGCGCTTCCGCCGCCGTGCGCAGTCTTGCATTAGCAGCTGCCAACGCCTGCTCAGCAAGAATGCGCGCAGGGCGCGCGGCCGCGAGTTCGGATTCCTCGACACGTGCGAGGAGTCCTTCTGCCTCGTCCAGGCGACCGTTCGCGACGGCCTCCCGGGCGGCACCGAGGAGACGCGCGGTTTCCGGATCTGACGTCTCTAGGGCACCGAGCCGCTCCAGCATTTCCACGTGGAGACGCGCCTGCTGCTCCAGTCGCGCGACGAGTTCGTCCTGGGGAACACCGGCCTCGCCGAGGATGCGCAGATAGGCCGCCAGCGCTTCCGCCTGTACGGCCGCACCCTCGGGCACCTGCGCCCTCAGCAGAATGAGTGCCTCCTCCCGTACCGCTGGGTCGGGCGAACTCAGGCCCGCGACGAGTGCCACGACTAGATCGTGCGGCATGCCGTTGATGATCGTGCTGTCCCGAACGTCACCGGTAATCGCGATGCCGCTGCCCTCTGCCGTGGCGCGGTCGCCGAATTGCGCCTCCGCACCGCCCGCGAGGATTGCCAGAGTAATGATGGCGAAGAGGCAGCGGGCGAGCATTATCGGTTTGTCCGGATATCGGAGTTGACAACGTCGCCACCGATCGCGAGGCCGCCGTCGGTCGCGGACACGGTCCTGCCACCGAGATTTGCTGCGAGTAGGACAATGCTGCCGATAATTGTAATGAGCGCGACAATTGCCCAACCGAACCGCTCCGAGCGCGAACGCACGCCACGCTCAGGACGTTCGGCGGAAGACTGTTTTCGACCCCAGAAATGCTCGATGGCATTCCAGACTCCCCCGAGGACGACGACGCCCGAGGCCAGGATGCCGAGGAACAAGCCGACCGCCTGCCACGTCTCCAGGTCTTTCACGAACGTCCAGACTCCCATCTCGGCTCCCGCGTTGCACCATGTCACGACGCTCGCGGAGATTATGTCTGGTTCCGTCCCACCTGTCACCCGCATCTGATTTGGATTATCGGGGACGATCGCTCGAGAGCCAGCGCTCGGGACGCCGGCGTTGCGCCGCCACCCTCGGCGCAAAGAAAAACGCGGCGCTCCGGGGAGGCCGCGTGGAAGAAACCGTCTGCGCCGTGGCAGGAGTGGAGGGACTCGAACCCCCAACCCCCGGTTTTGGAGACCGGTGCTCTGACCAGTTGAGCTACACTCCTACGGCGATTCCGGGAGCCTGTTTCCGGGCACCCGGCGTCGGGAGGCGATTGCTAGCGCATCGCCTCCCGGAAGACAATCGGCATCGAGGCCGGTCCCGCGCTTTTTCGCGCGGGAACGGAAACGTCAGTCCAGGACCGCCGCGACGACGCCGGCGCCGACGGTGCGGCCGCCTTCGCGGATGGCGAAGCGCAGCTTCTCCTCCATGGCGATCGGCACGATCAGCTCGACCTCCATCGCGACGT
>NZ_JBQTCJ010000085.1:0-16867 GCF_052380005.1 Salinarimonas sp. NSM | reverse complement strand
TGTCAACCATTCATCCGGTCAGATCTGTCAACCTTTTATCCGCTGGACACGAAGGCCGGAGGGTGGGGAGGGTGGCGAAACGGCTTGCGAGGTGATCGAGAACGTCCCCACGCGAGACGCTGCCCGTCTGCCGTCTATCGTCCGTCCGTCAGTCTCGTGGCGGAAGGGGTGGGATTCGAACCCACGGTGGGCTCGCGCCCACGGCGGTTTTCAAGACCGCTGCCTTAAACCACTCGGCCACCCTTCCGGCGCGCCAGTCGTAGCGCGGTGCGCGGCGCGTGAAAAGCGCGCCGTTCGGGCGCAGCCGGGGACGCCGTGGCAGAAGGGTGACACCGCTCGGGGAAATGCGGATCCGCCTCGGTCGGGAAGCAGGAACAGGATTAGAACTTTCGGGGCTCTTTCCTGGAACATCGTCTCTCCGAGCCGGAACCATGGCGAATGCTTGTCATCCCCGCCGCATTCTGGGCATAGTCCGCCGAAATCGTGCCGCCGCGTGACGATGGCGACAGCCCGAGTCGCGAGGGCGAGGACCGCCGGTGCGAGCGGCGGAAGTGATGGGACGCTGGACATGGTGGCAGTGACGCGCGCGACGGGCCTTCTCATCCGGATCGCGGCCGTTGGGACCCTCGCCGTGACGCTCGCCGCGTGCGGCACGCGCGTCGCGGTCGATCCGCAGCTCGGCGTCTCGGCGAGCGAGCGCGTCGCGGGCGAGGACGACGAGATCGCCAAGGGCGGTGGGAGGGCGCATGTCGGGCGGCCCTACACCATCGCGGGACGCACCTACGTGCCGCGCCACGACCCCGGTTACAGCGCCGAAGGCCTCGCCTCCTGGTACGGCGCCCGCTTCCACGGCCGCAGGACGGCGAACGGCGAGGTCTTCGACCGCTTCGCCCTCTCCGCCGCGCACACGACGATGCCGCTGCCGAGCTACGCGCGCGTCACCAACCTCGACAACGATCGCTCGATCATCGTGCGCGTCAATGATCGCGGGCCGTTCCACGGCAGACGCATCATCGACGTCTCCCGCGCCGTGGCGGATACGCTCGCCTTCCGCGGCGCCGGCGTGGCGAGGGTACGCGTCGACTACGTCGGGCCCGCCTCGACCCAGGGCAGCGACGACGAGATCCTGATGGCGACGCTGCGCACCGACGGGCAGCTCGCGCAGATGCCGATCGAGGGCGCGACGACGATCCAGGTCGCCTCCGCCGGCGGCGCGCCGCAGGTGGACCGCACCCCGCTCGCCGCCGCCGACCGGCCGGTGGCCCCGACCCTCGCCTTCGCCTCCGCCTCCACCCCGGCGACGATGGCGCTGCCGATCCCACCCGCGCGCCCGAGCGTGCTCGCCTCGGCGCAGCCGACGGCCGTGAACGCCTCCCTGCCGGGCGCGACGCCCGCGGCGGCGCTCGAGAGCACCGCGGAGGCGACGCCGCTCGTCGGCATCTTCTTCGCCGCCCCGGACCAGCCGGCCACCGGCTTCGTCCGCTCCGGGCCCTTCGCCGACGTCGCCGCGCAGCCGGGCGCGAGCCTGCGGCGCTGACGCCACGCGCCGCGGAAAGCGGGCGCGTCTCGCATCCTCGTCTTGCAAGCCGGGCGCGTGCGGCGTAAGTGCGCGCACGAACGCCCCGGCTTCCGGCCCCCGACGAACGGAGAGACGCGCATGACCGCCATCGCCAACATCCTCGCCCGCCAGATCCTCGACAGCCGCGGCAACCCGACGGTCGAGGTCGACGTCTACCTGGAGGACGGGGCGATGGGGCGTGCTGCGGTGCCGTCGGGCGCCTCGACAGGCGCGCACGAGGCGGTGGAGCTGCGTGACGGCGACGCCGGGTACTACAAGGGCAAGGGCGTGCTCAAGGCGGTCGACGCCGTCAACGGCGAGATCCTCGACGCCGTCGTCGGCATGGACGCCGAGGACCAGGTCGCCGTCGACGGCGCGATGATCGATCTCGACGGCACGCCCAACAAGGCTCGGCTCGGCGCGAACGCGATCCTGGGCGTCTCGCTCGCGACGGCGAAGGCGGCGGCGATCTCCTGCGGCCTGCCGCTCTACCGCTACGTCGGCGGCACCCAGGCGCGCACGCTGCCCGTCCCGATGATGAACATCGTCAACGGCGGCGCGCACGCGGACAACCCGATCGACTTCCAGGAGTTCATGGTGATGCCGATCGGCGCGCCCTCGCTCGCCGAGGCCGTCCGCATGGGCTCCGAGATCTTCCACACGCTGAAGGCGGGCCTCAAGAAGGCCGGCCACAACACCAACGTCGGCGACGAGGGCGGCTTCGCGCCGAACCTGCCGTCCGCCGAGGCGGCGCTCGACTTCGTCATGAAGGCGATCGAGGAGGCCGGCTACACGCCCGGCGACGACGTCGTGCTCGCGCTCGACTGCGCGGCGACGGAGTTCTTCAAGGACGGCGCCTACGTCTACGAAGGGGAGGGCGGCAGGCGCCGCTCGCCGCAGGAGCAGGCGCAGTACCTGGCCAAGCTCGTCGCGGACTACCCGATCCGCTCCATCGAGGACGGCATGGCGGAGGACGACTGGGAGGGCTGGGCCGCGGTGACGTCCGCCGTCGGCGACCGCTGCCAGCTCGTCGGCGACGACCTCTTCGTCACCAACGTCGAGCGGCTCTCCCGCGGCATCGCCGAGCGCGTCGGCAACTCGATCCTCGTCAAGGTCAACCAGATCGGCTCGCTCACCGAGACGCTCGCCGCCGTCGACATGGCCCACCGCGCCGCCTACACGGCGGTGATGTCGCATCGTTCCGGCGAGACCGAGGACGCGACCATCGCCGACCTCGCCGTCGCGACCAATTGCGGGCAGATCAAGACCGGCTCGCTCGCCCGCTCGGACCGCACCGCGAAGTACAACCAGCTCATCCGCATCGAGGAGGAGCTCGGCACGAGCGCTGTCTACGCCGGGCGCGGCGCGCTCAAGGGCCGTATCTGACACGTAGAACGGGGCCGGGTCTCGGCCGGGCGGGGCTCGGCCAGCCGGACCCGCGCTCTCCCGGCTCAGGCGTCCGGGGCCTTCCCCTTCGCCGCCACCCAGTGCCGCTCCATCTCCTCGAGGCTCGCCTGCGCGAGCGTGCGGCCCTGCGCGGCGAGCGCGTCCTCGATCGCGGCGAAGCGGCGCGTGAACTTCGCGTTCGTGCCGCGCAGCGCCGCCTCGGGATCGACGTCGCAATGGCGCGCGAGGTTCGCGACGGAGAACAAGAGGTCGCCGATCTCGTCGGCGATCGCGGCCTTCTCGCCCGCGGCGATCGCCTCCTCCACCTCGGCGAGCTCCTCGCGGATCTTGGCGATGACGTCTTCCGTGCGCTCCCAGTCGAAGCCGACCTTCGCGGCGCGGCGCGTGAGCTTGTCCGCGCGGGAGAGGGCAGGGGCGGCGGCGGGCACGTCGTCGAGATGGCGCGCCGGCCGCTCGCCGCGCGTCGCCGCGCGCTCGGCCTTCTCGGCGGCCTTGATCTCTCCCCACAGCGCCTTGATCTCCTGCGGCGAGCGCGTGCGCGCCTCGCCGAAGACGTGCGGGTGGCGGCGGACGAGCTTCGTCGTGATCGCCTCGACCACGTCGCCGAAGGAGAAGGCGCCGGCCTCCTGCGCCATCCGCGCGTGGAAGACGACCTGGAGCAGCAGGTCGCCGAGCTCGTCGCGCAGGTCGGCGAGGTCGCCGCGCTCGACCGCGTCAGCCACCTCGTAGGCCTCCTCGATCGTGTAGGGCACGATGGTCTCGAAGGTCTGCGCCACGTCCCAGGCGCAGCCCGTCTGCGGATCGCGCAGGGCCTCCATGATGGCGAGGAGGCGCTCGATGTCCTGGGAGGGGGTCACGTTCGGCTCCGCGTCTTCGGGGACGGCTTCGGCGGCGGCTTCGGTCTCATGGTTCACCCGTCCTTAACGCGACCCGCGCAGTTTGACGAGACGTCGAGTCGAAGCCGAGTTGCGTACGCATGTCCTCCGGTTCCCAGCGTTCCTCCGCCACCCTGATTCCCTTCCCGCTGCGCCCCGCGCCGATCCCCGCGATCGAGCGCTCCCGCGAGCTCCAGAAGCGCCTGATGGACGCGGTCTTCGCGTCCGGCGCGCTCGAGGTCGAGGCGCAGGACACCCCCACCAAGCGCCTCGCCGCGCGCCTCCAGATCCTCGGCTTCGTCGCGATCGAGGAAATCGCCGAGGCCGGCGACCGGCGGCGCCTGCGCCCCTCCGAGGCGATCGAGGCCGCGCCGGGCCTGGCCTGGCGAGTCTCGCGCGCGGGCGCCGGCGCCCGCATCGCCTGAGCGGGGCAGGGGGGCTACGCCCACCTCATTCCATCCACTCATGATCCCGTACGCGCTCGTTCGCCCCGTCGAACGCCCTCCGCTCGCGTCTCGCGTCATTCCTTGCGCACATGCAAGAAACGCCGTGAAACACAGGCGCAGCAAAGCGTCGCACTCACGAGGTCGTCATTTCCCGCGGCTCTGGGTTCGGTCATCCTGACGCCTGACCCACGACGGAGGGCGCGGATGACGCATGGTCGACCCTTGATCCGACGGCTCGCCGGGCTGGCCTTCGCGGCCGTGCTCCCGCTCGCCGCGCCCGTGTCCGCTCAGGCCGACCCGCTGCGCAACTGCCCGCCGATGCTCGCCGGCCTCGACGGCCTGATCCATCGCGCCGCGCTGTCGCACGACGAGGCGGCGCTCACCTTCGTGGGTCACGCCACGTTCCTGATCGAGAGCGCTGCGGGCGTCACGGTGGCGACCGACTACAACGACTACGTCCGGCCGGACATCGTGCCGACCATCGCCACGATGAACCGTGCGCACCGCACGCACTATTCACTCGCGCCCGATCCCGCGATCGCGCATCTGCTCCGCGGCTGGGACCCGCAGGGCGGGGCGGCCGAGCACGATCTCGAGGTCGCCGACGTGCGGGTGCGCAACGTCACGACCAACATCCGCTCGGGCGCCGCCACGGCCTACGACGAGAACTCCATCTTCGTGGTCGAGACCGCCGGCCTGTGCATCGCCCATCTGGGGCACCTGCACCACGTGCTCGCGCCCGAGCATCTCGTCGCGCTCGGCCGGGTCGACGTGGCGCTCGCGCCCGTGGACGGCTCCTACACGCTCGACACCGAGGGCATGATCGAGACGCTCAGGCGCATGGGGCCACGGCTCGTCGTGCCGATGCACTTCTTCTCGCCCCTGCGCCTGGAGGCGTTCCTGGAGGCCGCGAGCCCGCATTTCGAGATCGCCCGCGCCGGCAGCGACTCGGTGATCCTGTCGCGGGACGGGCTCCCGCAGCGGCCGACGGTGCTGGTGCTCGACGGTCCCGGGCGCTGACGGCGAGGGTAGGGTGCCTGCGATCGGCCGAAGGACCCTCGGCCGGAACCGCTCCGACGGCCGGACGGTTCACGGCAGGCGGGCCGCACAGGGCCCGCGCAACCGCTTCGACGCCGTGCCCACGCTCCTCGCCGCCCTCTCCCTCGCCCTGTCGATCTGCATGCTCGTGCCCGCCGGCGCGCAGACCGACGCCGCCGATCCGCCTCCGCTCGATGTCGTCCCGATCGGGAGCGAGCGCGAGACGCTCGTCGTCGGCATCGCCGAGATGCCGCCCTGGACCATTCGGCTGGAGGACGGCGCATGGTCGGGCGTCGCCGTTGATTTGTGGCGCATCACGGCCGAGGAGCTGGGCCTCGGGTATCGGCTCGTCGACGCCGAGGGCAGGGGGCTCGCGCAGGGCGTCGTGCAAGGTCGCTTCGACCTCGCCCTGCCCCTCGTCGCCGACGCCGAGGTCGAGCGCCTCGCCGACCTCACTGTCGCCATCGAGGCTGCGCCGGTCGGCGTCGCGCGGCTGCGCTCCAACGGTGTCGTCGAGGTCGTCCGCAACCTGGTCGGCATCCAGTTCGTCGTGATCGTCGCGAGCCTCTCGGTTCTGCTGCTCGCCGTCGGTGCTATCGTCTGGGCGATCGAGCGACGGGGCAATCCCGATCAGTTCTCGCCGGGCGTGGTGCGCGGGCTGGGCGACGGCTTCTGGTGGGCGGGCGTGACGCTCACGACCATCGGCTACGGCGACAAGGCGCCCGTGACGCTCGCCGGGCGCGGCGTGGCGATGCTGTGGATGCTGGTCGGCCTCGTCGTCTCGGCCGCGCTCACGGCGTCGCTGGTGACGCTCGCCGGCGTCGGCGACGGCACGCAGCGCATCGCGCTGCCGGACGAGCTGCGCGGCGAGACCGTCGGCGCGCGGCCCGGAAGCGCCGTGGCCGCGCTGCTGGACGCGTCGGGGATCGCGATCGAGTCGTTCGGCTCGGTGGAGGACGGGCTCGCGGCCGTGCGCGACGGCCGGATCGACGCCTTCGTCGCTCCCGCGCCGACGCTCGCTGCAACCGTCTCCGGCAGGCTCACCGTCGAGGAGACGCGCGCACGCCCGCTGCACATCGCGGTCGCCGCACCGGAAGGCTCGCCGCTCGTCGAGACGGTCGACCGCGCGTTCCTCGACCGCCTGGCGACCCCGGGCTGGCTGGATCTGCGCCGGCGCTACGCGACGGGTGGCTGAGGAGGGGGATCTTCGATGGATCTGGGGAGCGCATAAGATATATTATGGAACCAAGAACCGCATGCAGGCCGTCATGTCCGGGATCGCACCATCGCCACCGATATCGGCCTGACGCTCCTGGACGCATCGCCGTATGTGCTCCGTCCGCTCGAGCGTGCCGACTGCGAGATCGGCGTGGCCGGTCGTCGTGGCGGCATACACGCCCACGAGGCCCGCTGCGCCGAGGGATCCGGCCACGAGTGCCCACATGGTGATCCAGATGCTCGCGACGACCGCTGCGACCGGCGCCCCGGTCGCGGCGGCCAGTGCGCTCGCGACAAAGGACGCGGCTGTCGTCGCCACGCCGCGCGGCATCGATGCGCCCGCCCAGAGCGCGAGCCCGGCAGCCCCCGCGATGGCGACCGGTCCGTTGCCTTGCAGAGCCCCGATCACGAGCGGCGCGGCACCGCAGGCGAAGGGCAGGAGCGAGAGGACGGTGGGCATGGCTTGGTCTCCGACAGGCTCGACGCCGCGACCATCGCCCAACCGCCGGCAAGCGACAAACTACGCCTCGATCGTCATCCCGTCATAGGCCGGCTCGACCCCGTCCGGCAGCCTCGCGGCCAGCGCGCGATAGTCCAGATCCGTGTGCAGGTTCGTCAGCACGGCGCGGCGCGGCCTCACCCGCTCGACGAGCGCCAGCGCCTCGGACAGGCTGTAGTGGGACGGGTGCGGCGTCTCGCGCAGGGCGTCGATGACGAGCGTGTCGAGGCCAAGCAGCATCGCCTCCGCCTCCGGCGGCATGTCGCTGACGTCGGGGGCGTAGGCGAAGTCGCCGAAGCGGAAGCCGAGCGCGTCCTGCGCGCCGTGGCGCAGGCGGAACGGCCGCGCCTCGATCGGGCCGCCGTCACCCTCGACGACGATGGGCTCGCGGTCGCGGATGCGCCGCTCCTCGAGGATCGGCGGGTAGTCGCTGCCCTGCGGCGTCGCGAAGCAGTAGCCGAAGCGCGAGAGCAGCGAGGCCGACGTGGCGTCGTCGCACCAGACGGGGATGCGCCGGCGCATGTGGATCACGAGCGGGCGCAGGTCGTCGATGCCGTGGGTGTGGTCCGCGTGATCGTGCGTGTAGAGAACGCCGTCCAGGTGCCTGATCTCGTGGTCGATCAGCTGCAGGCGCAGGTCCGGCCCGGTGTCGACGAGCACGCTCGTGACGCCGTCCGCACCGCGCCGCGCGACGTGCAGCGCGCAGCGCCGCCGGCGGTTCCTCGGCTCCGCGGGATCGCACTTGCCCCAGCCCGACCCGGGGCGTGGCACGCCGCCCGAGGAGCCGCAGCCGAGGATCGTCGCGAGCAGGCCGCTCATGCGCCCTCCCCGGCCGGCGCGACGCCGTCGGCCGCCGCCGCCTTGCGGAAGAGCCGGTAGAAGTTCGCGGTGGTGACGTCGGCGAGCGCCGCGGGCGCGAGGCCGAGCGTCTGCGCGAGCGAGGCCGCGGTTATCGCAACGTAGGCCGGCTCGTTCGGCTTGCCGCGCTTGGGCTGCGGCGCGAGGTAGGGCGCGTCGGTCTCCACGAGGATGCGTTCGAGCGGAAGCGAGCGGGCGACGGCCCGCAGCTCGTCCGAGCGGTTGAACGTGACGATCCCCGAGAACGACAAATAGAGTTCGAGCTCCACGCCCACCCGCGCCAGCGCCGGACCCGACGAGAAGCAGTGCAGCACGGCGTCGAAGCGCCCGCGGCCCATCTCCTCCGTCAGGATCGCGATCATGTCCTCGTCCGCGTCGCGGGCGTGGATGACGAGCGGCAGGCCGCTCTCGCGGGCGGCGGCGATGTGGGCGCGGAAGACGCGCGCCTGCACGTCGCGGGGGCTCTTGTCGTAGAAGTAGTCGAGCCCCGCCTCCCCGATCGCGACGCAGCGCGGATGGCGCGCGAGATCGACCAGGGTCTGCGGGGAGACGTCGGGCTCGGCGGCGGCATTGTGCGGGTGCGTGCCGATCGAGCAGAAGATCCGCGGATCCCGCTCCGCCAGCGCGCGGTAGGTCTCGGCCTTGGCGACGAAGGTCGAGATCGTCACCATGCGCCCGACGCCCGCAGCCTCGGCGCGTGCGAGGACGCCGTCGAGGTCGTCGCCGAGACCCGGGAAGTCGAGGTGGCAATGGCTGTCGATCAGCATCGCGCGGCGCGCCTCAGCCCGGGTCCGTCTCGGGCGCGACGAAGCGCGGGAAGATCGGCGCGGGGGCGGGCAGCGCGGTGCCCGGCGCCGGCCGACCGCCCTCCCCGATGTCCGCGAGCATGCGCCGGTCCACGGGCACGGCGAGGAGATCGAGCAGCTTGCCGGCGGACTCGGGGATCGCGGGCTGCGCCGCGATCCCGACCGCGCGCAGCACCTCGATCGTCGCCCAGAGCACCGTCTCCATGCGCGCCGGATCGCTCTTGCGCAGCGCCCACGGCTCCTGGGAGGCGAAGTAGCGGTTCGCGTCTGCGACGACGGCCCAGATCTCGGCGAGCATCCCGTGGACGGCGACGCTCTCCATGGCCGCGCGCGCCTTCGCCGGCAGCGCGTCCGCCGCCGCCAGGATCTCGCGATCGGCGTCCGCGAGCGCGCCCGGCGTCGGCACCCTCCCCTCGCAGTTCTTGGCGATCATCGACAGCGAGCGCTGGGCGAGGTTGCCGAGGTCGTTGGCGAGGTCGGCGTTGATGCGGTTGGCGATCCCCTCCGGCGAGTAGCTGCCGTCCTGGCCGAACGGCACCTCGCGCAGGAAGAAGTAGCGGATCTGGTCGACGCCGTAGGTGTCCGCGAGGTTGAACGGGTCGACGACGTTGCCGACCGACTTGGACATCTTCTCGCCCTTGACGAGCAGGAAGCCGTGGCCGAACACCCGCTTCGGCAGCGGGAGGCCCGCCGACATCAGGAAGGCCGGCCAGTAGACCGTGTGGAAGCGGGTGATGTCCTTGCCGATGACGTGCATGTCCGCCGGCCAGTACTTCGCCCGCGGCGCATCCGGATCGGGGAAGCCGGTGCCCGAAAGGTAGTTCGTCAGCGCGTCCACCCACACGTACATCACGTGGTCCGGATCGTCCGGCACGGGGACGCCCCAGTCGAACGTGGTGCGCGAGATCGAGAGGTCCTCGAGCCCGCGCTTGACGAAGGCGACGATCTCGTTGCGCCGCGCGGTCGGCGCGATGAAGTCCGGGTTCGCCTCGTAGTGGGCGAGGAGCCGCTCCTGGTAGGCGGAGAGGCGGAAGAAGTAGCTCTTCTCCTCGATCCACTCGACCGGCGAGCCGGTCGGCGCGAGGCGCTTGCCGTCGGCCGCCGTGGTCAGCTCGCCCTCGTCGAAATAGGCCTCGTCACGGACCGAGTACCAGCCGGAATACGCGCCGAGATAGATGTCGCCGTTCGCCTTCATGCGCCGCCACAGCTCCTGGACGGAGGCGTGGTGGTCGGCGTCGGTCGTGCGGATGAAGCGATCGAACGCGCAGCCCAGCCGCTCGACCATCGCCGCGAAGCGCGCCGCCATGCGGTCCACGTACGCGCGCGGCGTCGTGCCGGCCTTCGTCGCCGCCTGCTGGATCTTGAGCCCGTGCTCGTCGGTGCCCGTCATCGCGAGGACGTCGTAGCCGTCGATGCG
This sequence comes from Salinarimonas sp. NSM, assembly GCF_052380005.1. Classification (NCBI taxonomy): domain Bacteria; kingdom Pseudomonadati; phylum Pseudomonadota; class Alphaproteobacteria; order Hyphomicrobiales; family Salinarimonadaceae; genus Salinarimonas; species Salinarimonas sp. NSM. Next base: position 6,745 of record NZ_JBQTCJ010000085.1, on the reverse strand, counting down.
CTTGAAGCGGGCGATGGCGTCCGTCGCGATCGCCTCGTAGGCGTGGCCGATGTGCGGCTCGCCGTTGGGATAGGAGATCGCCGTCGTGATGTAGAACGGCTTCTTGTCGGCCATCGTCGATCCCTCGCGCGGGCGGGTGCCTCGGGCGCCTCACCCAGACTATCTCGTCGCGCGGACCGCTTCGGCAAGGTCCCCGAACAGCGTCAGGACCAGGGGTCGCCGGTCGAGATTGTAGGTGTCGGCGTCGGCGGCGGCGCGGGCGGACTTCTCACATACCTCGACGAGCGGCGCAAGGCGACGCGCCCCCTCCCCCGCCCGCGCGGAGATCACGCCCGCCGCCCAGCGCTCGACGGTCTCGAGCACGATCTCGAGGTCCTGCTCGGCGCCGCGCCGCGCGAGCCGGTCCGCCAGCGCGCCGACCTTGCGCCAGTCGACCGCGGGCAGCGCCGCGAGCAGCCCCTCGACGGCCCGAAGCGTGGCCGCGCGATCGGGATCGAGCAGCGCCACGGCGCGGCGCGCGGAGCCGTCGGCGGCGGCGATCGCGGTGGCGAGCGCGTCGTCGGGCGCCGTGCCGATCGGGTCGGGCAGCGAGCGGATCACCCGCGCGAGCGCCTCGTCCGCGAGCGGACGCAGGAGGAGCTTGCGGCAGCGCGAGCGGATCGTCGGCAGGACGCGCTGGGGCGCGTGCGAGACGATGAGGAACAGCGAGCGCGGCGGCGGCTCCTCGACCATCTTGAGGAGCGCGTTGGCCGAGGCCGGGATCAGGTCCTCGGCCGCGTCGACGATGCACACGCGATAGCCCGCGTCCGCCGCGGTGGAGGCGAAGAGCTGGAGGCCGCGGCGGACCTCGTCGACCGGGATCGTGGTCGAGGCCGCCTTCTTGTCCGTCGCCGGCACTCGGCGCAGGACGAACAGCCCGGGATGCGAGAGCGCCGCCACCTGGCGCGCGGCCCGGGCGCCCTCGGGCAGGTCCAGGCTCGCGACCGCCTCGGGCGGGCGCCCGCCGCGGTCGAGCAGGAACTTCGCCACGCGATAGGCGAGCGTCGCCTTGCCGATTCCCTCCGGCCCGCCGATCAGCCAGGCATGGTGCATCCGGCCCAAGCCGTAGGCGTCGAGGAAGGCGCGCTCCGCCTCCGCGTGGCCGAAGAGCACGTCGCGTTCGCGCGGATGCGGCGCGCCGGGAAGCTGGTCCGGCTCCGCCTGCGGTGTCTTCTCAGCCATGGGCGACGTCCGCCTCGGCGGGCTGGTGCTCGGACGCGGGCGGGGCGAGGCGTGGCAGCACCGCCGCCGCGATGCGCGCGGCGACCGTGTCGACGTCGCCGGAGGCGTCGATCAGCACGCAGCGCTCCGGCTCGCGGGCGGCGATGGCGTGAAAGGCCTCGCGCAGCGTCTCGTGGAAGGCGCGGTCCTCGCCCTCGAAACGATCCGCCGCGTCGCCGCCCTCCCCCGCCCCGCCCCCGTCCCGCCGCGCGGCGGCGCGGGCGAGGGCGGTCGCGACCGGCAGGTCGAGGACGAGGGTGAGGTCCGGCCGCGTCCCGCCCACGGCCCAGCGCTCGAGCGCGTCGATGAGGGGGGCGGCGACGGCTCCCGCCGCGCCCTGGTAGGCGCGGGTGGAATCACTGAACCGGTCGCACAGCACGATCGCGCCCCGCGCCAACGCCGGCCGGATCGTCGCCGCCACGTGGTCCTGGCGCGCGCGGGCGAAGAGCAGCGCCTCCGCGAAGGGGCCGAGCGCCTTCGCCTCCCCCGCCAGGATCGCCCGGCGCAGGTCCTCCGCGTGCGGCGAGCCGCCGGGCTCGCGGGTCGCGACGACCTCGTACCCCGCCGTGCGCAGGCGCGCGGCGAGACGGCCGACCTGGGTGGACTTGCCGGTCCCCTCCCCGCCCTCGAACGTGATGAAGCGCGCCGCCATGCCCCGTCACGAGGCTCCTGCCGGAGCGTCTTCTGCGGTGTCGGGATCGCCGAAGATGGCGCGGCGGATCGCGCCCGCTCCGAGCTCCCAGAGCCCGTCGACGGCCCGGCGCGACACCGGCCCCCGCCCGACGGATGCCGCCGTCTCGAGCGGCGTCTCCAGCGCGAGCGTGTCGCCGCGCATCACCCGCAGGACGCCGACCCGCGTGCCGGCCTCGACCGGCGGCATCAGCGGGCCGCGATAGACGATGCGCGCCGAGAGGCGCTGGTCGTCGCCGCGCGGCACCAGGATCTCGATCGGCTCCGCCGCGGCGAGGGCGACCCAGGGCGTCTCGCCGCCGTAGACCTGCGCCTCCCCGACCGTCTCGCCCGCCTCGAACAGGCGGCGACGGTCGAAGGCGCGAAAGCCCCAGTCCAGCAGCTTGCGCGCCTCGTCGGCGCGGGCACGCGCGGTCGCGAGCCCGTTGACCACGACGACCAGCCGCTGCCCGTCGCGCACCGCCGAGCCCACGAGGCCGTAGCCGGATTCCGTGAGGAAGCCGGTCTTCACCCCGTCCGCGCCGATGTTCATGGTCAGCAGGTCGTTGCGGTTGCGCTGCGTGATGCCGTTCCAGGCGAAGCTCTCCTCGCCGAAGATCGCGTAGATCTCGGGCGAGCGCTCCATCAGGTGGAGCGTCAGCTTCGCGAGCTCGCGCGCGGTCGTCACCTGCTCGGGGTCGTGGTAGCCGGTGGCGTTGCGCCAGACGGACTGCGCGAGCCCGATCTCGCGGGCGTGCTGCGTCATCATCCGCGCGAACCCCTCCTCGGATCCGGCGATGCCCTCCGCGGCGGCGATCGCCGCGTCGTTGCCCGACTGCACGATGATGCCGCGCAGCAGGTCCGGCAGCGCGATCGTGCTGCCCACCTCGGCGAACATGGTCGAGCCGCCGGACGGCGCGCCGCCCGTGCGCCAGGCGTTCTCGGAGACGGTGAACACGTCGTCCTGCGACAGGCGCCCCTGGCGGAGCTCCTCGGCGATGGTCTCGACCGTCATGATCTTGGCCATGGAGGCGGGGACCATGAGCACGTCGGCGTTCTTGGCGAAGAGCACGGTCCCCGTCGCCGCGTCGATCAGGAAGGCCTGCTCCGCCGCGGTCTCGAAGGCGGAGGCCTGCCGAGGCGCGAGGGCGGCGATCGCGAGCACGAGGATGGCGAGGAGGGAGAGGGTCGCGCGCAGGACGTCACGCGCGCCGGGAGACACGGTGGACAAGACGCTGCTCCGTTGCGAGGCCTCGGGCACCTTGCGCGAGGCGAATGCAGAAATCAACGCCGCCGCGGGCGCAGCGTTCGCCGCCCCCCTGCCGCCCCCCTGCCTCCCCGAAGGGGAGGAGTCCGCGCGAAGCGCGGGCGGTGGGGCCGTTCGACCGTGAACGCGAGCCAGTCCGCCTCCCCGCTCTACCGCGTCCCCGCCGGATCGACGCGCCGAGCGGGGTCGGTACGCACCAGGATCAGCCCCGCCACCGGGCCGAGGATCGCCACCGTCGCCGCCGCGAGGGCCAGCGTGGCCCCCTCCCCGATCAACGCGAAGCCGGCGCCGATCAGGGCCGGGCCGAGCGCGCCGCCGAGGAAGAAGAAGCAGGCGTGCAGCGCCGTCGCCGAGCCCCGCGCCTGGGCGGCGAGCTCGGTGACCGCCGTCTGGAAGGAGTTGTGCATCATGTAGAAGCCGAGCCCCATCGCCAGGAAGGCCGCCGCCATCAGCCGCCAGTCCGCGACGAGGACGAGGGCGGCCACCGCGGCCGCCGCGACGAGGCCCCCGGCGGCGACCATCCGCGGCATGCCGAGGAAGCGCAGGAGCGTGCGCACCAGCGCGGAGTAGACGAGCCCTCCGATCGCGAAGCCGGCGAGCGCGAGACCCGCCTCCGCCGATCCGCCCGCGTCGCGCCGCTCGAGCAGGACCGCCGCGAAGGGGAACAGCCCGAACAGCGCCGCCGCCTCCACGAAGACGAAGGCGAACAGCGCCCGCGCCCGCGGCATCGCCAGCAGCATGCGGTAGCGGTCGCGCGCGACGCCGACGTCGAAACGCCCCGTCGGCTCGCCCGCCCGCCGCGAGGCGAGGTAGACCGCCAGCAGCGCCGCGCCGGCGAGCGCCGCCGCGAGCCCGAACACGCCGCGCCAGCCGATCACGAGGGCGAGCACGCCCGACAGCGAGGAGCCGGCGAGCTGTCCCAGGATGATCGCGACGAGGAAGCGGCTGATCGCGACCTGCCGCCCCTCCATCCCGACCCGGTCCCCGATCGCCGCGAGCGCGAGCGGGATCACGCCGCCGGCGGCCGCGCCGGCGATCACGCGCAGCACGAACAGCGTCGTCTCGTCGGGCGCGAAGGCGGAGGCGACGAGGCTCACCGTGAGCACGGCGACGCAGGCGCGCATCACCCGCAGCTTGCCCACCGCGTCCCCGATCGGGCCGAGGATCGGCTGGATCAGCGCGTAGGGCAGCGCGAATGCGGTGGCGAGGAGCGCGATCGACTTCACCGACACCGCGAGATCGGCCGCGATCGTCGGCACCAGCGGGTCGACGATCCGCGTCGAGAACGTGGAGGCGAAGCCCGCCACCGCGAAGATCGCGATGGTGAGCGCGATCGCGCGCTGGTCGTCCGTCCTGTCCGTCATCGCTCCGCCGGCCGCCGTCGAGGGAGGCGCATCCTAGCGGTCGGCGCGCGTTCGGGGCAGTGCCGGGATGCGCATGCCGGCCCTGCGGCGCACGGCTTCCGCCGGACGCGGCGCCCGGCTCAGAACCGCATCGCGGACGCGTTGAGGAGACCCGCCGATACGCTCGCCGCGCCGAGGAACAGCGCGGGCGCGATCTCGCCCTTGGCGATGCGCGGCGAGAGGTCGGGGACGACGAGCCGCACCAGGAAGTAGACCGCGATCTGCACGACGAGCGCGACGCCGCCCCACACGACGAGGTCGAGCACGGTCACCGCGAACACCATCGCCGAGGAGAGCGGGATCGCGAAGCCCACGAGGCTCAGGCCCAGCGCGAGGGCGGCGGAGGGGATGTTGCGGCGGATGAGCGCGAACTCGTTGTGCGCCGTCGCGAATGTGTAGATCGCAAGATAGAGGGCGACGAGCGCCGTCGCGAGGACGAAATCGAGAAGGAATCCCGGCAGGACGGTCAGAATCGACGGCATCGCGTTATACCCACCCTCAGGCCCGATTCGGGCGCCCGCAGCATAGAAGTCCTCGGGCCGGCGTGCACGGCCTTCGCGAGAAAGGACCGACCCTTGCGTCATCGCCGCATCGCGCCCCTCATCGTCGCCACCGCCCTCTTCATGGAGACGACGGACTCGACGGTGATCGCGACGGCGCTGCCCGCCATCGCCGCCGATCTCGGCGAAGACCCGATCGCGCTCAAGCTCGCCATCACCTCCTACCTGATCGCGCTCGCGGTCTTCATCCCGGTGAGCGGCTGGATGGCGGATCGGTTCGGCGCGCGCACGGTGTTCCGTGCCGCGCTCGGCGTGTTCGTGACGGGCTCGATCGCCTGCGCCTTCGCGGATTCGCTCGGCGGCTTCGTCGCCGCGCGCTTCTTCCAGGGAATGGGCGGGGCGATGATGGTGCCGGTCGGGCGGCTCGTCATCCTGCGCGGCATCCCCAAGAACGAGCTCGTCGGCGCGCTCGCCTTCCTCACCGTCCCGGCGCTCGTCGGCCCGGTGCTCGGCCCGCCGATCGGCGGCTTCATCACCACCGCCTTCTCCTGGCGCTGGATCTTCATCATCAACGTGCCCATCGGCCTTCTCGGCATGGTGCTCGCGTCGATCTTCATCGAGAACCTGCGCGAGGAGGACACGCCGCCGCTCGACTGGCGCGGCTACCTGATGCTCGGCACGGGCCTCGCCCTGGCGATGCTCGGCCTCGCCACCGCCGGGCGCCACCTCTTGCCGCTCTGGGCGTCGGCGGCGAGCCTCGGGGCCGGCGTCGCGCTGCTCGCGCTCTACCTGCGCCACGCCCGGCGTGTCGCGCACCCGGTGATGGGCTTCTCGCTGATGGCGCTGCCGACCTTCCGCGCCGGCGTCGTCGGCGGGGCTCTGTTCCGGCTGGGCGTGGGGGCGATCCCCTTCCTCCTGCCGCTGATGCTCCAGCTCGGCTTCGGGCTCGACCCGCTGAACTCGGGGCTCATCACCTTCGCCGCCGCCGCCGGCGCGCTCTTCATGAAGACGCTCGCCGCACGCATCATCCGCGCTTTCGGCTTCCGCTCGATCCTCGTCTGGAACAGCCTCGTGTGCGCGGTGTTCATCGCGGTGATGGGGATCTTCAGGCCGGAGATGCCCTACGTCGTCATGCTCGCGATCCTGCTCGTCGGCGGCTGCTTCCGCTCGCTGCAGTTCACGGCGCTCAACGCCCTCTCCTTCGCGGACGTGGTGCGCCGGGACATGAGCCAGGCGACGACGCTGTCGAGCGTCGTGCAGCAGGTGGCGCTCGCGGTTGGCGTCACCATCGCCGCCTTCGCGCTCGAGGCCTTCAGCGCGCTGGCGGGGAACGATCGGCTGGTCACGGCGGACTTCACGCCCGCCTTCCTGTTCATGGCCGCGCTGTCGGGCCTCGCCTTCTTCGTCTTCGCCCGGCTCGACCCCGACGCCGGCGCCGAGATGTCGGGCCACCGGCGCAGCCTCGGCCCCGCCCCGGCGTCGCCCGACCGGGATCCGTCGACGAAGGCGCCCTGAGTGCGCGACGCGGGGCTGCTCTGCTCATCCTGCCCGACAAGCGTTGCGGAGGTCGATCTCGACGCCGGCGAACCTTCTCCTTCCCTGTAGGATTCCTCTGCGAAACGGCGTTGTCCGCCGCCGTCGGCTCT